>WTGD01000135.1 GCA_011523725.1 Nitrospinota bacterium | reverse complement strand
GTCCTGCGCCGCC
Source organism: Nitrospinota bacterium (assembly GCA_011523725.1). GTDB lineage: Bacteria > UBA8248 > UBA8248 > UBA8248 > UBA8248 > Bin107. The sequence continues at coordinate 19,653 of WTGD01000135.1, read as the reverse complement.
CGCCTCTGCGCCCACTGTGGCCGGTCTTACCGAGCGCTTCATGCGCGACCATGCCGTGACGCGCTGCAAGCCCGACACCGCTGCGTCGTACCGCTCCTTGATCGGGAACCACATCCTTCCGGCACTGGGTGGGACGGCACTCGCCGATGTCGGCCGGGCGGAGGTCTTACCGGCATCCTGATCCATGACCTCCGCCACACTCGCTGAAATATCTTTTATCTATCTGCATTCCAATGTTTTTCCGGGTTCCCCGCAACCCGCCTGATGATGTCCTGCTGGGTTCCGTAATCGTTTCGCAACCGGATTTGATCAATATCTAGGTGTGACATGTCCGCAATTTACGTAAATGTCCCTAGCCCAAATTGCGCGTTCATACACACTCTAGCCACGTAGATGGATAAGACGATCGCTCGCGGCAACGAAGAAGGATCAAAAGCCGATCTAGCTGTCGTATTGCCATCAACGAGTGTATATTGGTGCATAAAGTGAAGATGGTGTTGTGGTGAGAAGGAAGATCAGGGAACAGACTACGTGCCTTTCAGTCTCTTTGGAGCAGGGTGACTATACGGCTCTGACCTAATTGAGAGCATGTGCTTGGCTTGTTAACGGCGTGGATGAGTGGTTGCGTTGTATTGGATTTCATTACCTAGCATGGCGATGGGATCGAAACCGACAAACTATTGCGCATTCCGCCGAGGCACCGCGGTTCGAGGAAGGCACCGGCAGTCCCATCTTCAGCCAGATTTGCTCCCCCCTCGGCCTACCGTGCGTCGGCGTACCGGTACTGGAAGGACCGACGGGTCTGCCGATCGGTATCCAGCTTCTGGCGCCGCTCGGTGAGGACGCCCGCGCGCTGACCCACGCCAATTGGGTCCACCAGCAACTTGGTGACTGGACGTAACCAGGAATGTCATGCCCACGAAACAGCGTCCCAAAAGGGCCATAAGATGAAACATATTGATTTGCATTATATGAGTATTGCAGAGGCGGGCACTCTTATACGTGACAAGGAGCTGTCACCTGTCGAGTACGTAAAGGCGTTGATAGAACGGGCGGAAGCAGTCAATCCACTCCTTGACGCATATGTGCTTGCCACGCCGGAAGTAGCCCTTCGTCAGGCGGAAGAAGCAGAAGCGGAAATAACTGCCGGCAATTGGCGTGGGCCGATGCACGGCATCCCTTTCGCGCTCAAGGATATCTACGACACCGCCGGAATCCGCACGACAGCGCACTCGAAGCAGCTTATCAACAATGTCCCCAAGCATGATGCCGTGACGGTTCGAAATCTCCTCAATTCGGGCGCCGTGCTGATGGGCAAATTGGCATCCTATGAATTCGCCCATGGCGGCCCGACCTTTGATCTGATATTCCCCCCCGCGCGCAACCCGTGGAACCTAGAATCCGTTACAGGAGGATCCTCCAGCGGCTCCGGCGCCGCTATCGCGGCTGGCCTTGTTCCCGCCGCTCTTGGCTCGGATACCGGTGGTTCCATTCGAAATCCGGCCGGCCTGTGTGGACTCGTCGGGCTAAAGCCCACCTTCGGTCTTGTCAGTAAACTCGGCATGATAGCGAACTCTTTCACATTCGATCACGCCGGTCCGATGACGTGGACAGTGGAGGATTGCGCCATCGTTTTGCAAGCGATTGCCGGGTACGAGAAAAGCGATCCGAGCAGTGTTGACGTGCCGTTGCCCGATTACCGGTCCGCCCTGCGCACAAATCTGAAAGGGCTTCGGATAGGACATGTCGGGCATTTCTATGAGGAAGACACAAAAGCCAGTCCCGAGCAGAAAGACGCAATGGCGGATGCGCTCGAAGTGCTGCGAAATCTAGGGGCGATCGTGGAGGAAGTTAAGCTGCGCCCGCTTGAGGCATACTACGACGTAAAGATCGTCATCGCCGAATCGGAACTGCTTAGCGTTCACCATTTCGACTTCGTCAACCGCCCTTATGATTTCAGCAGCGACATTCGACGACGGATTCTACCCGCCTGTGTTTTCACGGCGCTTGATTACATCAGCGCCATGCGTACGCGGCGACAGCTGGTGGATGAAGCGAAGCCGGTATTCGAAAAATATGATGCGCTGGTCACCCTTGGGGACGGGCCCGCCACTAAGATTGCCGATTACCGCCCGGCATCTGCATGGGAATCACCAAAAATCACCACGGCCTTCAATGTCATTGGCGGCGGCGCGATCTCGATCTGCAATGGTTTCACGGGGACTGGGCTGCCGTTGTCGATGCAGATCGCTAGTCGGCCCTTCGAGGACGCGACAGCACTCGCCATAGCCCATGCGTACGAGAAAGCGACGCAGTGGCGCAACCGGCGCCCAACGCTAGAGGCTGGCATGACGAAGCCGGAAATAGTGCCTAAATACGAGGCGCCGGAGACGGTCGATCTCGATGCGAAAACCCGTGCAATTGCAGAAATAGCAGCCAAACGGAATGGCTTGGAACTCGACCACACCTTGTTCACCGAAATGTGCGAGGGAGTGCCCTATGCGCTCGCGATGTCCTGGCGGCTCGAAACGAGTTTCCGCCGCGACGAAGAGCCTGCCAACGTATTCATGATGCCCAATTAACATAATCGTGCTACTCCGAGTCATTGGGCATCCGAATAATTGTTTGACGTTTTGTGGCGAATAGATTCAGGTCTGATCATGATCCGCGCGAACTTTCTGTCCTCTGAAGAACGAGCTGAGCTTGAAGGCTGTGTGCGTCGGCACAGCGAAGAGCATGGGATTGCGCGTCGGGCGAATGCGGTCCTACTGTTGGACAAGGGCAAATCCTGTGCTGCGATTGCGGAGTTTCTGTATCTGGACGACGATACGATCCGCAACTGGTACAAGAGCTATCGACAGGACGTCTGGGATGCTCTTGCTCTGGATGGCTGGCAAGGCGGGCAGTCGTGCATGACGCCGGCTCAGGAAGCTACACTTTGCTCGTGGCAGGAGGGCCGTTTTTGCCGCGCGGCGGGTGATATCCGAGCGTATATCAAGGCGGAATTTGGCCTGCACTATTCCCACTCTGGCTGCCTGAAGCTGTTGCGTCGACTGGGGTTTGAATATCGCAAGCCAAAGGCGCTGCCACATGTGGCGGATGAAGCGAAGCAGGCGGAATTCATCGCGTTTTACGAAAACCTGTTGAATGATCTGCCCGCCGATGAGGCGGTTTATTTCGCCGATGCCGTGCATCCGGAATATCAGACGAAGCCCGCCTTCGGCTGGGTGCGTAAGGGCTCAAACCCTGCCGTCAAAACCACCTCAGGCCGCGGCGGGTCAATATCCATGGTGCTTTGTGCCTGGAAAATTTTGACGCGCCTTTCGTGGAGCCTGTCAGCGTGGACGGCAACAGCGCGGTGCAGCTTTCGGCGAAAATTGAAGCCCGCAACCCAACCAAATCAGCTCTTCACGTCATTTGGGACAACGCGGCCCATCATCGGTGCGATACCGTCAAAAAATGGCTCGCACGCCCGGATTGCCGCATCGATTTGATCCAGTTGCCCACCTACTGCCCACACCTGAACCCCATTGAGCGCCTCTGGGGCGTCATGCACGCCCAAGTCACCCACAACCGCTTCTACCCCACCCAAAACCAGTTTGCCGAGGCTATCTTGCGCTTTTTCCGCCAAACCATCCCAAAACAATGGCGCGAGTTCCGGGATCAGGTCTCGGACAACTTTCAAATCGTATCACACCAGAATTTGCGGGTTTTGGAGTAAGACGTGTATAATTCCGATGAGGACCGGTGTCCATTAGAAAATATGGAAAACTAATCATAAGATAGGGAGAACAAACATGTACCGTAAATTGTTGATTTCTTGTATGGGCGCGTTCTTGCTCAGCTTAGGGTTGTGGTCTGCCACAGCTCAATATGGCGTGTCGAGTTCGGCTTACGCTCAGGAGTGGCCTTCTCGTCCCCTTACAATGGTCGTGCCCGCTCGCCCGGGCGGCGGTAACGACCGGGCTGCCCGGCTCATGTCGCGGTTCTTGAGTAAAGAACTGGGCCAGCCTGTCAAAGTTATAAACAAGCCGGGAGGGGGCAATCTGCTAGGACATATTCATTTCCTCAATCAGAAGGACGACGGCTATACGCTCCTTCGCACCACGACGATGCCTTTCTTGGCCCTCAATACGATCCTGCAAGGTGCCAAATTTAAGGTTTCTGATTTCGACCCCATCAATCTGCCGGAGCAAGGTTTCTCGTTAATAGCCACGTCGAAGGGCTCACCCTACAAGACCATTTACGACGTGATTGACGCAATCCGCGCCAATCCCGGTAAAGTCAGTGTTGGCCTTGAGCCAACCGATGCGGCGATGTTTAACTTCCAGACACTGCTGGCGGGGCTTGGGCTCTCAATCGATAACGTCAGGATAGTAACCTATGACAGTGGAGGTCCGTTGCGCACCGGCATCATAGGTGGACAATTTGATATTGGCGTAACAGGGACCCAGGGAAGCGAACATTTGATTAACGAGTGGCGACCGTTGCTCGTCTTTGCCCCCCAAAAGATCGAGCCATGGAATGGATGGGGCGTTCCTATCATTGGGGATGTTGCGAAGAAAATTGGCTTCAAATTTGACCGCGTCCTGGGTGGTTCGCTACAGGGATATCTCGTCCACGCGACTTTGAAGAAAAAGCATCCCAACCGGTATAAAAAGTTGGTCGAGATATTCAAGAAAATCTCCACCGATCCAAAAGCGATCGAAGCACACAAGGGAGCAAAATTAGCGATTAGATGGGTGGGACCAGCTAAATCGAAAAAAATAATGATGGGTCAATACGAGATACTTCTCGATCCCAAAGTACACAACGTATTTAGACCGAAATAACGAATCGACCGGGGGCGGCCGAAGCCGCCCCGGTTGCATTTTTTCCGAAAAGTGACGCTATGGTTCTGTTCAGATATCGGGTAAGCGCTGAATGGGGGCACATTGCATTTGTCACCGCTATCGCGATTACTTGCTTGATTTATGCTTTCGATACGCTGTCCGTATCTCATCACATTAATAATATCATACTGGTTGTTCCCTTCGCCGGCCTTACCCTGCTGCTCTATGTCTGGGTAGTAATAAGCGGGATTCGCATCCGCAGAGTTGTTCCGGACGTCACAAATGGCCAGGATCAAGCCATAGGCACGGAGGATAAACAGGCACTTGCCAAGCCCATCGCATTGATGGCGCTTACAGGTGTCTACGTCGTTATCATTGAATTTGTGGGACTGGACATAGCTTCTTTTGCATTTCTTGTAGTTGTTCTGATATTACTTGGGGAGAGGCGGCCTTTTTTCGTTCTGTGTTACGCACTAATTTTCACACTTATTGTAGTCGGTGGCACTGGCGCGCTTATTCCCTATCCCATTCCAATGACTCTTCTGTAATGCGCGGGTACTGGCGTCGTGATTGATCTGGACGCCGCAAATAGCGCTCTCTCAATGATGTTCAGTTCCTGGCAGATTTGGGTGGTCCTCGTGCCTGGTCTGCTCATAGGTTTGACGGCCGGAGCCTTGATCGGCGTGCAGAACCCCATGGCAATGGCGATTTGCCTGCCGCTGACCCTGTACATGGATTTTCTGCCGGCAGTCATGCTGCTGACAGCCATCTTCACTGGTGCTGGTTTCGGTGGCGCGATCACCTCCGTTCTGATGGGAATTCCGGGAACCAGCTCGTGTGTGGCCACAACATTCGATGGCTATCCCATGGCGCAGCAGGGCAAGCACAATGAGGCTCTGGGGATCGCGCTGCTGAGTTCCTCATTCGGCGTGTTATTTGGATATATGGTTTTATTTCTCTTGATCGTCCCTCTCAGCCGCTGGGTGTTGAAGCTCGGACCGGTCGAGATGCTGTTCGTTGCGCTCTGGGGCCTGTCTACGCTGGCTGCCCTCGGGGGAAAATTCATTAGTCGCGGTCTCATTGCCGCACTTTTCGGCGTTCTTTTGGGGACCGTCGGAATGAACACCAGCGGATATATACGCGGCACCGCGGGAATCAGTTTCCTGCTTGAAGGCATTCCTTTCGTACCGGCGATGATGGGTATGTTCGCGGCCAGCCAATTGTTCGAGTTGGTCGGAGTAAAATTCTTGGTACAGGACGAGTCGTTACGCCGAGCCGACTTTGGCAAGATCATGGGTACCGTTCGGTGGCTTAAAAAAATCCCATTCCTGCTGTTGCGGGGCTCCCTCATTGGCACTTTCATCGGTGCTATCCCAGGTATCGGCTCATCGCTCGCAAATCTTGTCTCATATGCCGAGACCAAACGGATGGATCGCGATCCTGATAGCTTCGGCAAAGGTAACCCGAAGGGTGTGGCCGCCTCAGAAAGTGCTAACAGCAGCTCCGAAGGGGGATCAATGGTGATTACCCTTGCTCTTGGGATTCCCGGCGGCGCAGGCACGGCAATGCTGCTGGTGGCCTTTGGTATGCACAATGTTATCGGTGGACCTCAATTCATTAGCAACAACATGGACATCGTATATGTGATTATTTTCGGCAATTTCGCGCAGGCGGGCATTCTCTTGGTTGTCGGACTTCTGTTTATTTCGGTAGCTGGAAATATTGTGAGGCTTCCACTATCGATCCTTATACCCTCGGTTTTGGTCCTGTCGGTAGTCGGCGCATATGCAGTTACAGGAGATATAGCGGGGCCGATTACCTTGTTCGCGTTTGCGATATTTGGTTGGTTGATGAAGCGCTTTGACTATCCTATAGCAGCGACGGTGGTTGGCTTAGTGCTTGGTCGAATGGTCGAAAGTGAACTGATCCGATCGTATCAGCTGAGTGCTGGCGACATTCTGTTTCTGTTGGAACGCCCGGTGGCTTTAGTATTTGCGGTGCTGTTAATTCTTTCGTTGTGCCAGCCTCTGATATTCAAGGCATTTCGATTAAAGCGAGATTTCATAGCGGACGATTAGGGGCCGCAAAAAGCCAGCAGGGACCTAGGAAAGTGGGGATGGCGTCGTAACCGCCAAGTAGTTCGTCGCTATCCTGCAGCACCAGCAGCGCAGCAACACGACGGGGAAGAACGCGGCCGATATCGCGCTGGTGATCGACGCCATGGACCTGATGCACAAGGGCCGGCTCGACGGTTTCTGCCTCGTTTCGAGCGACAGCGACTTCACGCGCCTCGCGCAGCGCCTGCGCGAGGACGGCGAGTGCGTCGCCGTCATCTCTCCCTGGAGAACTTATTCAACAGCCCCTTACATGCGGCCTCTTCAGATCGAACCCGAGCGGGACAGGGAAGGGAACCACGCCCATGTAGGGGCAGGCCCCTGTATCTGTCTGAGGCCGCGACCTGCCCCTGCGGACTTATCCTGACCGGGAAAGGGTTGTGAGGCGCCCTCGAGGAGGGGTCAATTCCGGAGGGAAGCGGTGGTTTTCCGGGCCTTGAGCCCCCAGCCCCGTCGTCAGGGGCTATTGAAAAACCCGGTATGCAACCCCTGCAATCCAGCGTATCCGTCAATCCGGACCACACCGCCGTCACTTCGGTGCAGGTGAAACGCAGTGAAGAACGGGGATGGGGCCACGCAGGTCCGCCCCTACAAGGCGTTGGCCTTCGTTACTCCCCATGGAGCGACTCCTCGGCGGCATCCAGGAGCGCGAAATACGCAGAAACGGGGTGGATCGGCGCATGAGTTTCAATGAAAAAATGGAAAATAGAGCAAAAATCCTTCCGATTTCCGTATTTTGACGTCAAAATCCTGCATTTGCCCGTATTTGAGGTTGACACACCCTTGAAAGCAGACGTAAATTAACTGGTAGGACAATCCCATAAGATGATAAGCCTCTCTGTGGGGCGCGTATTTGGGGACTTGACGCATGGCTATCGGCGGCAGACTACAAACGGTGAAGAAAACGCGCGTCTATGAGGCCATCGTCGATCAACTTACGTCCCTGATTCTCGAAGGGGTCATCAGGCCGGGCGAGAAACTGCCCTCCGAGCGTGAGCTCTGCGAGCAATTCGGCGTCGGTCGAAACTCGGTTCGAGAAGCCACGCGCGCATTGGAATCCGCCAGGCTGGTGGAAACGAGGCAGGGGGAGGGCACTTTCGTTACGGCGAGCCCGGCCTCCATGGTTCACGTGATTTCCGAAAAAGTCTCCTCCGACGCCGAAAGCGGCATTCATCACCTGTTCGAGGCGCGCATGGTACTGGAGCCACAGATCGCCGCTCTGGCCGCCGAGCGCGTGACGGACGCAGAACTGGAAAAACTCGAAGATACGCTCCGGCGTCAGCATGACGAGATAGAAGGAGGGCGCCTCGGCCTTAGGGAAGATACCGAGTTTCACCTGGGACTTGCAGAGGCCGCCAAGAATCAATTCCTGCATCATCTGCTGAGCAGCCTGCTCAATTCCTTGCGCGAGATTAGAGAGCGCTCACTCCGGCGCGATGAAAGCGTTCGCCTGCGCTCGTGGGAGGCGCACCAGAAGATTCTGGATGCCGTTTCGGACAAGGACAGGAACAAGGCGACGGCAGGGATGATCAGCCACCTGGTCGAGCAGACGCCCTCTCGAAATTGAAGGCGGCGAAGTCGAAACAACAAAAGGCAGGAGTATCAGACGAAAAAGTGCGGCAGTCACCAATATTGAGGGAATCAAACCCTAGACTATAAAGTTCAGTTTCTTCAACTCCAAAGTGGGGGGTATCGAATGTGAGTGTCATATCGTTTGAAGTAATCTACAGAGGTATTTTTCAGAAAAGCCTTGCGGTGAAAATTTCGCGGACGCTGATCCTCGCGGCCGTGAAGGAAGGAAAGCCGGGCATCTCCTTCGGGCGCTACAGCGATTCGCCCGAGCGCAACGGGATTCCGGCGAAGCAGTTCGGCTACATCGCGGACAACGAGGAAGAGCTCGAGACCGTGGCGGCGCAGTATGAGCCCAAGCAAGTGGACATCTCCATTTGCGTGGACGACACGCTGTGCAAGGGCGTGGAATCGTGGGCATGGTATGGTCTTCAGCCCATCAACGCAGTCACCAAGCCCGGCGGCACCTTGATCGTTACGTCCAACCAGAAAGAAGATGAACTCGTCAAGCACATCCATCGTAAGGACACGCCCTACAAGCTGGCGATCATCCCCGGTGAGGCGAGTTTCGCGGGCCTTTGGGTCTACAAGGACGACGGCACCGACGCGCGCTGTCTGGCGGCGGCTCTCAAGGCCGAGCCGAGCATGTGCTCCATCGCTTCGCTGGAGTCGGCCATCCGCGAGAACATCGGCTCTGAAACGCACGTCGAAGCTGCGCGTGAGGTGTATGAAGACCTGCGTCCGGTCGAAATCGAGCCGGGCCAGGGCAACGATGAAGTGCCCTTCACGTTTGAACTCCTCAAATGGCACGAGATGCGCCAGGGCGTCGTCATCGACGGCGTTGGCGGCCACGAGGGCTTCCGGGGCGGCGAGGGCGGCTACGAGCCGGGGCGCAACCCCTACTTCAAGAAATGGTCGACCCGCACCATGCGCCCGGTCGTCTCGTTCGATAAGTGCACCAAGTGCACGCTGTGCTGGATTGCGTGTCCGGACACCTGTTTCGACGTCACGCCGGACGGCTACTTCGACGCCAACATGGAGGCGTGTTGCGGCTGCGGCGTGTGCGAGGCCATCTGCCCCGTCAAGGACTGCATCACCATGGTGAACGAGGTCGTCTTCGAGGAACGCGACAGCCAGTGGCAGATGTGGGACGAGAACAAGGAAGACTACGACAAGTACATGGACGAGAAAATTTCCACCGGCAAGATAGAGGGGCGTCATCCCATCACCGGCCTGGGGCAGGCATTCTCCGGCATCGGCATCGAGATGGGTCACAACCCCGAAACGGCCCAGGTCAAAACTCTCCAGGACCTCAAATAGGAAAATAGGAGCGAACTGATGGCAACAGCTACCGAACAACAACAAGGTGCGGGAGTTCACCTCCTCACCGGAAGCGAGGTGATGGCCCACGTGTGCCGCCTCGCCGACGTGGATGTCATCACGGCGTATCCTATCCGGCCGTATGACACCGTGATGCAGTACGTTTCCAAGTTCATCGCCGAAGGCGACTTCGACGCCGACTACATTCCGGCGGAAAGCGAGCACGGCCAGTTCGAGATCGTCAAGCACGCCTCGGCCTGCGGGGCGCGGGTGTTCACCGGTTCGAGCGGCGTGGGCTGGCTCTATGCGATGGAGCCGCTGGCCGTTACAGCGGGTCTTCGCCTGCCGATGGTGGCCCTGGTGGGCTGCCGCGCGCTCGACGACCCCGGCGCGTTCGGCACCGAGCACAACGACGCGATGCTCGTGCGCGATCTGGGCTGGATGATCAACTTCCCCGACACGGCGCAGGAAGTCGTCGAACTCGGGCTACTGTCGTACCGCGTGGCGGAGGATCCGAGAGTCTACCTCCCGTGCGCCATCGCGATGGACGGCGCGTTCCTGACGCACAGCCAGGCGACTGTGCGGCTGCCGGGCCAGGAGGAAGTCAACGCGTTCCTCCCGCCCTACGACAGGGGCGACCTGCTGCTTCACCCCGACAACCCGATCACCATCGCACCGCAGGCCAACGAAGACTGGCTCATGGAGGTGCGGCGCCAGAGCAGCGAGGCGGCGAAAAATTCTTACGGCGTGCTCAAGGAAGCCCACGCCGATTTCTGCAAGACTTTCGGCGTGGATACGGATCCCTTCCTCGATGAATACATGACCGAGGATGCCGACGTCGTGCTTTGCGGCATGGGAACGCTGAGCCTGCCGGTGAAAGTCGCCATCCGCGAAATGCGCAAGGAAGGCAAGAAGGTCGGTATGGTTCGCCTCAAATGGTTCCGCCCCTTCCCGACGGAAGAATTGCGCGCGTCGCTCTCGCGCTTCAAGGCGGTGGGCGTCATCGACCGCGATTACTCGTTTGGTTCTCCCTATCATGGTGGTATAGTGTTCAACGAAGTGAAAGCCGCCATGTACGGGGCGGACAAGGTGCCTCACATGAAAGGATTCGTCTGCGGCCTCGGGGGCCGTGAGGTGCTGCTCGAAGACGTGAAACAGATGGCCGACAAGGTCATTTCCATGGGTCAGAACGATGCGGCCGACAACGACGTCGACTGGATCGGAGTGAGGGATTAATCATGGCTGAAACCTCTGAATACAACATCGGGACACAGGAACTTCCCTTGATGGGGAAGGTGAACGCCATCCCCGAAAAAGCGGTGGAAGAGTATTTCACCAGCGGGCACAGGACGTGCCAGGGTTGTGAGAGCGCGCTCATCATGCGCCTCATGGCCAAGGCGGCGGGCCCTCGCTCCATCATCCTGGGCAGCACGGGCTGCATGTATGTGGCGAACACCACGTACTACAGCACTCCCTGGGTCGTGCCGTGGATGCACACGCAGCTGGGCTCTTCGGGCTCGGCGGCCACGGGAACGGCGGCGGCGCTTCGCGCGCTGATGCGCAAGGGCAAGATGAAGGAAGAGCCGATCAACGTCATCGCCTTCTGCGGAGACGGGGGCGGCATCGACATGGGCGTCTCCTCCATATCGGCGGCGCTCATGCACGCGAAGTACAATCTGGCGATCATCTGCTACGACAACGAGTCGTACGCGAACACCGACATCCAGATTTCGGGCGCGTCCCCCTGGGGCGCCAACACGACGTTCACGCCTCCGGGCAAGAAGTTCCGCATCATGCACGATTGCTGGAAGAAGAACATCGCCGCCATGTACGCGGTGGGCCACACGCGCTGCAACTACGTGGCGACGGCGGACGCCTCCTATCCCGCCGATCTGATCGACAAGGTCCGCAAGGCGCTGGCCGTGAAGGGACCCGCGTTTGTGCACACGCTCGACCCGTGCCCGAAGGGCTGGGACTACGACCCGTTCTACTCCCACAAGCTTGGCGAACTGGCTGTCGAAACGGGCCTCTTCCCCCTCTGGGAGATGACGGACGGAGCGCTCACCTACACGGGCATTTCCGCGCGCCAGGTGTACGGCAAGCGTGGCCGCAAGCCCGTGCGCGAGTATCTGGAGACGCAGGGCCGCTTCCACCACTTCGAAGAGGAAGACTACGAATACTTCCAGAGCGAAGTCGACAAGATGTGGGACGACTGGATGGTTCCCGGCGTCATCCCCTTCAAGGTGAACAACCCGAGCAAGAAGTAGGGATTCGGGAACAGGAAACCAGCAGGTTTCAGGCGGGGCCCTCCGGGGCCCCGCTCTTTTTCGCTCATGCCTGACCCGCGAACCCGAAGAGACGACGATGGACGAAGCGAGGGAAATGAAAAGAGGCAAAGACGAAGCCGTAATGGTGTGCGTGCCCGAGGGGGCTTTCCTGATGGGCTCTGAGACCGGCAACGCGGATGAGCGCCCCCAGCGCGAGGTCACCCTCGACGCCTTCTGGATCGACAAATACTGCGTGACGAACGCGCAGTACCGCGCATTTCTGGAAGAAACCGAGGCGTTCCCGCCGCCCCCCTCATTCGCGAGAGACGATTTCGTGGGGCCGGAGCAGCCCATCGTCAGCATCAGCTGGGAGGAGGCGAACGCCTACGCCCGGTGGGTGGGCAAGCGCCTGCCGACCGAGGCGGAATGGGAGAAGGCGGCGCGCGGGACGGACGGCCGCAAGTATCCCTGGGGGGAGGATGAGCCCTCTCCCGATCGGGCCGTCTATGCCAGTACGGAAACCGACATTCAATGCCCGAGCAACGTGGAGGAGTTCGCCGCAAGCGCCTCACCCTGTGGTTGCGTGCAGATGGCGGGCAACGTCTTCGAGTGGGTCTCGGACTGGTTCGACGGGTTCTATTACCAGACGGGGCCGGCGGAGAATCCGAAAGGGCTTGAGAAGCCGACCTTCGAGGTGGCGATGGCGAAGATACCGGTATTCGCCGTTCCGGGCGGGGGGAGCCTGAGCCTGGGCGAAGTGAAACGCGGGGAGCGCTACGAAATCCTCCAGCGCGATGAGGACAGCTACAGGATCCGCTTCGGGAACACCGAGGGCTGGCTCCCGCGCAGGGCGGGCTACGCCTGGACCGCCAAGGTCGCGCGTGGATGCGGCTGGGATTACATCGAAGACAGTCTGCGGTGCTCAGCCAGAGAGGGCTTCGAGCCCTGGTACAAGAATTTCAACATCGGCTTCCGGTGCGCAATGGACGCCTGAAACGCCACTTCTCCATACAATCCGTTCAACCTGGAAACGCTTCGCCTTACTGAATGATTCCGGTGCGAAACGCTCCCCGCTCAGGAGGAAGTGCCCGCCCGGGAAACCCTGAACTTCAAGATCATTGGAATAAGCGGCAGGACGAACAGGACGACGGAAACCATCATCAGCACCGCGGCGATGGGGTGGCCTGCGAAATCGAAGAAGATGCCGGGACTGCCGTGGCTCATGATCATGCTCTGGCGGAAGGTGCGCTCCGTGAGGCCTCCCAGGACCAGGGCCAATACCATCGGGGCGAGGGGATAGTCGAGCTTGCGGAATATGTAGCCGACCGCGCCGAATATGAACATCAGATACACGTCGAACATGTCCTGCGTCGGTGAGAATCCGCCCACCGCGCAGACGACCAGGATGATCGGCGCCAGAATCGTCATGGGCATCCGGAGCATCCAGATGAAGATGGGCACGGCGAAGATGGCGACGATGACCGCCATCGTGTTCGCGATATAGAGGCTCCCCGTAAGACCCCAGACGAACTCCGCGTTTTCGACGAACAGCCGGGGACCCGGCACGAGACCCCACACGAACAGGGCGCCGAGCATCACCGCCGTCGTCGGAGAGCCGGGAATCCCCAGCGTCAGCATGGGGAGCATGGAGCCGGTGCTCGCCGCGTTGTTGGCGCATTCGGGCGCGGCCACTCCCTCGAGCGCGCCCTTGCCGAATTCTTCGGGTTTTTTCGCAAACCGCTTCGCGATGCTGTAGCTCATGAAGCTCGCGGGCGTGGCGCCCGCGGCGGGAAGCATGCCGACGAAAAACCCGAGTAGAGAGCCTCTCGCGATGGTGGCGGTGCATTCTCTGAGGCGCTTCAGGGTCGAGATGATCTCGGCGACGCCGAGTTTCGCCTGGTATCTCTCTTTCGTCTTGAACCCTTCTTCGAGGGTATAGAAAATCTCCCCGACGCCGTAGATGCCGATGGCCAGCACGAGGAAATTGATGCCGTGATAAAAACCCGTGATGCCACCGAATATCAGGCGCGGCGAACCGCTCACGATGTCGGTGCCCACGGTGGACATGAGCAGGCCCAGCATGGTGGCGATGATCGTTTTGAGGGGGCTTTCGCCGCCCAGTCCCGCGAACGTGGCGTACGCCAGCAGCACGACGGCGAACTCCTCGGGCGGGCCGAAGCGCAGGGCGAACTCGGCCAGGGGCGGGGCGAAGAAAGTAAAGAGGACGATGGATATCGTCCCGCCGATGAAACTCGCCACAGCGGCCGTCACAAGGGCATCTGCGGCTTTACCTCTTCTGGCCAGGGGGTAGCCGTCGAACGTGGTCGCGACGGCCGTGGACGCGCCCGGGATGTTCAGCGTGATCGAACTGATGGCGCCGCCGTACATGGCGCCGTAGTAGATGGCGGCCAGGAATATGATGGCGCTCGTCGGCGGAACGGCGAACGTGATGGGCAGCAGGATGGCGACGCCGTTCACCGAGCCAAGACCCGGCATCGCGCCGATGGCGACGCCCAGGACGACGCCGAACAGCGCCATCAGGAGGTTTTGCGGCGAGACCGCAATGCCCAGCCCGTAGAATAGATTTCCAAGGATTTCCAATTTACACGACCCTTAGGACAAACCTTGCCCCCACGATTACAGGGAATCCCCTAACGGATGGGCAAAGGAAACGCTGAACCAATCAGTTCCAGTAAAACAGAAACTCCGCATACCCCTTCGGCAAGGGGATGATCAGGAATTTCTCGAAAATGTAATACATGACAACAGGCACGCCTATCGATACGCCGACGCTCGTTTTGAGGTTGTGCCCCCCGACCATGAACAAACAATAAAAGATGAAAAGGGCCGCCGAGAAATACACCGAGATAACGCCGATCAGGAGAATCATGATCATTCCCGGAAGGCCGACGCGCAGCAGGTCGCCCAGACCTTCCCGGCTCATGAAAACCCCGGCGCCGCCGGTATTTGATTTGTCTCGACGGGAGGAAACCAGGGACTGGATCAATACCATCAACGCCACGACGGCGATTCCCAAAGAGAGCCAGAAGGGGAGGAAGCCCCCTCCCGGCCCTTCTTTGGGAAGAATGCCGACGGGTAGTTCCGTAGCTTTCCAGGCGACGCCGAGACTGACGAAAATCAGCCCGATGGCGACTATCCTATCCGCCCGTTGCATCTGGTTTCTTCTCCAGGCTAATTCTTCAGCAATCCCATGCCCATGAGCAGCTTCTTGTGCTTCGCATCCTCATTGGCGAAGAACTTGCCCAGCGGAGCGCCGCTCAGGCAGGCGCGGTTCAGCGCCTTCTTTGACGTATAGTCTTTCCACTCCTTGGAATTGCACAGCTTGTTGAACAAATCGGTGTACCAGTTCAAGGCGTCCTTGGGGATGCCGCCGGGCGCGTTGATGCTGCGCTGCATGAAGTATACGAGCTGCGGCTGGCCGAGTTCCTTGAACGTGGGGACCTCCTTGAACGCGGGAATGCGCTCGGGCGTCAACGCGGCGATCGGCCGCATCTTGCCGGGATAGTGCGGCAGACCCTCGGATGGGTTGTTCACCGTCGAATCCACGTGGCCGCCGGCGAGGTTTTTCGCCACGGTGCCGCCGCCGCGGAAGGGCACGTAGGTGATCATGCCCTTGAGACCATAGGCCTGCATGAGCATGTTCGTGACGAGCTGGTCCTCCTGCATCTTGCCCGTGCCGCCCATGGTCCATTTCCCTTTCTTGGCTTTCACGGCCTTCACGAAGTCATCGATGTTCTTGATTCCCGATTTCGTGTTGACCCAGAGGAGGAACGTATCCATGGCCAGGCGGTAGACCGGCGTGAGCTTCGTGTAGTTCACCGGCAGCTTCCGCAGGGCAGGGGTGGTGAAGAAGCTGTTCAGCGTCACGAGGATGACGTGCGGGTTTCCTTTCTTCGAGAGCAGGTAGAGCATCGCCTCGGCGCCCGAGCCGCCTTTCTTGTTGATGGGCACGAGCGGTTGCGGCGACCATTTGTTCTGCGTGACGATTTTCTGCATCAGGCGGGCGATGCGGTCCGCGCCGCCGCCTTTGCCCGCCATGATGACGAACTCAATCGGCCGCGTCGGCTTCCATGCAGCAAGGGCCTGTGTCGTACCCAGCGCAACGACGATAAACAAACTCAGCGCGAGGGTGAGGAACGGAATAGCGCGTCTCGATGCTTTCAGCGATTTCATCATATTCCCTCCTTTTTGTGCTGCGGAATGCTGTGCCTGCTACAGCAATAAAAAATCCATCATCAGTCGATCATTGAAATCGATGATTTCAGCACTCTTGTCCACGACGGGACGTCTCTGCGATGAAACTCTCTAGCGGCTATGATGCCCTGAATTTTACCACGAAGCAGCGCGCTTCTCAATGATGCGATTTTCGCCGGTGGCAATACAATGGGGTTAATTGGGTTATCCGCACCGGATTGGGCGGAAAAATGGCCCGCGGCTAGGTTTCCTCGATATCATCTCTCGATTCGAATTCCCGGACGGCGCGGCGGATGTAGGAAGGCACCCGGACGGGTTTTTGCGAATCCTTGTCGATGATGACGTAGGCCGTCTGCGCCCTGGCGACGAAGCGCCCGGACTGCGCTTCGTAGATCTCGTAATCCATCTTGATGCTCGAGTTCCCGATCTCGTAAATGCGCGCGTAGACTTCGAGAACCTCGTCGAAACGGGCGGGCGCCAGGAACTGGAGCGAGGCGTCGACGATGACGATGTCGTACCCGCGCTCGAGCATGTCGAAGTACGGAACGCCGATGGTGCGCAGGTAGTCCATCTGCGCGGTGTCGACATAGAGGAGATAGTTGGCGTTGAACACCACGCCCTGGAGGTCTGTCTCGCCGAAGCGCACGCGCATTTCACTCTTGTAGCTATATTGATCCTTTGGCATAGGGCATTTCTAATGAAAACGCCGGAAATTCGCAAATACGAGGCGATGCTCTGCTCTTGAACCGGCCTTCGGCTTGTTCCGTCAACGGCGTCGGTTATAATAGCGGCGTCCGGGAGGACGGACGCCAGCTACTAGCATTCGGAGTCATTGATGATCAGCGTGGAAGACGCCCGGAATTCGATACTGGAGATGATTCGCCCGATGGGGCGCGAACGGGTGGGCCTGCTCGATTGTCCCGGCCGGGTGCTGGCCGAGGACGTCCAGTCCCCGCGCCCCGTTCCGCCCTGGAACAACTCGGCGATGGACGGCTACGCCCTGCGCGCGGAAGACGTGCGGGGCGCGAGCCGGGAGACGCCCAGGACGCTGAGAGTGGTCGAGGAGATTCAGGCCGGCGTCGTGGCGAGCCGCACGCTCGGCCCGGGCGAGGCCATCAGGATCATGACGGGCGCGCCGATTCCCGACGGAGCGGACGCCGTCGTGCTCGTCGAGGAGACGGAGAGAGTCTCGGACGATGAGGTGCGAATCTTCCTCGCCGTGCGCGAGGGGGAAGCCATCCGCCTCGCCGGGGAGGACGTGAAGCCCGGTGAAACGGTTCTCTCGTACGGAACCCGTCTGGGCGCGGCTTCGGCCGGCATGTTGGCCAACATCGGCCGGGCGCGGGTGTACGTCTACCAGAAACCAAAGGTGGCCATCCTGGCGACGGGAGAAGAACTCGTCGATCTGGGCGATGCCCCCGGCGTCGGGCAGATATTCAATTCCAATTCCTACGCTCTCGCCGCGCAGGTGCTGGAAGCCGGTGGAGAGCCGGTTCTTCTGGGCATCGCCCGCGACAACGCCGAGGACCTCACGCGCCACATCAACGACGGTCTGGCCGCCGATTTGCTGATAACGAGCGGCGGCGTGTCGGTGGGCGATTTCGACCTGGTGAAATCCACGCTGGGCGGACTGGGGAACGACATGCGCTTCTGGCGCGTTCGGATGAAGCCGGGCAAGCCGATGGCGTTCGGCGTGCTCAATAATAAGCCCGTGTTCGGTTTGCCGGGGAATCCCGTCTCCACGATGGTCAGCTTCGAGCTTTTCGTGCGGCCCTCGCTGCTCAAGATGCAGGGTTATGAGAACCTCTATAGAGCGACGGTGGAAGCGCGCCTCTTGCACCCCCTCACGAAATCCCCCGAGCGGCGCCACTATGTGCGCTCGATCGTACACCGCGAGGGGGAAGAATGGACCGTTCAGGCCATCGAGGCGCAGGGCTCCAACATCCTGCACTCCATGGTGCGGGCGAACGCCCTCGTCGTGTTCCCCGAATACGAGACCGAACTCGCCGCCGGCAGCCGCGTGCAGGTCATGTTGCTGGGGGAGACGCCCTCGCAAAAACCCGAACACGTCGAGACGCCTACTCCGGAACGGGTGCACTCCTGAACAAACTGTTTCCAGGCTATCGACTCCTCCCGGAGCGCTCTGCATGAACCCTGCAGCAACGACGAGGTTGCCGTATTCCGCCGCCGTCCTGGCGGGCGGCCAGAGCCGCCGCATGGGGCGCGACAAATCCATGATGGAGATAGGCGGCGTTCCCATTATCAGGCGCATCGCGGACACTTTGGGCGAGATGTTCACGGAAGTTTTCGTCGTTGCGAATGAGAAAGAAGGGTTCGAGCGAATGGGCCTCGCCGTGGTGGGGGATATTCATCCGGGCAACGACTCGCTCGGCGGTCTCCACACGGCCGTGGCGAGTGCGCAGGCCTCGCACGTTTTCGTGACGGGATGCGACATGCCGCTCTTGCGGCCCGCTCTCATCCGCGGCCTCGCCTCTTTGGTGGAGGCGTGGGACGTGGTGATTCCCGTCAAGGACGATTACCCCGAGCCGCTCTGCGCGTTCTACGGAAAAAACTGCGCCCCTCATATCGAGGAGTCCATTTCGGGAGGCCGCCTGAAGATGATAGGCTTTCACGGTCTTGTGCGCGTGAGGCGGGTGGAAGAGACGGCCTGGAGGGCGTGGGATCCCGAAGGCGCCTCTTTTCTGAATGCGAACACGCCCGAAGAGTTTGAAAAGATCAAAGCCATCTCGACGAGGGGAGAACCGAAATGAGCATTGCCGAGCGAATGAATGAACTGGGTATTGAATTGCCCGATGCGCCCGCGCCCGTCGGGGCGTATGTGCCGTATGTCATCTCCGGGTCATTGATGTTCGTGTCGGGCCAGATTCCCATCAAGGACGGGGCGATGATTCACGAGGGAAAGGTTCCGCTCGATGTCACCATCGAGCAGGGACAGGAATGCGCCGCGCTCTGTTTTCTGAACGCCATCGCGCAGGCGAAATCGGCCCTGGGCGATCTGGAGCGCGTGGAGAGAATCGTCCGCATGACGGGATATGTGGCCGTTGCGCAGGATTTCACCGGCCAGCCGCTCGTCGTGAACGGTGCGTCCGATCTGGCCGTCGAGATATTCGGAGACAAGGGAAGGCATGCGAGGGTCGCTGTAGGCGTAGCGGAACTGCCCCTGGGAGCGCCCGTGGAACTTGAAGTGATACTTGAGGTCAGGTGAGCCGGATAGGAGAGGCTCGCGGGAGTTCGCTATGAGGGGGTTGTTAAATAACACTAGGAGGCGATATTGGGTTGCGCGAAGGCCTTTGATTTTCACTCCCCCCTTGAGGG
>WTGD01000210.1 GCA_011523725.1 Nitrospinota bacterium | reverse complement strand
GCGCATAGGCCCGGCTCGACGCCAGCACCCGTCCGTTCCTCGCCCGCACGCGGAAGCGATGCCGCCCGGATTTGTCCTTGAAAATCTCGACGGGGCGATATTTCGAGTTCCTTACGGCCGCCATACGTAACCTCCCAGGAAAAAGCCCAACAGCACCAGGCCTGCGCCCGCGGCGATGAGGCGCATGGCGGTATGCTTCCCCTTCGCCCAGCGTCCCAAGGCGGCGTCCGTTCTTCTTTCGAATTCGTTTTTACCGGTCATGACTCTCCTCTCTTTCAATGAGTGAAATCCCGCGCGCCGCGCTTAAGCGATGCGCCTCGACATGAGGGATTCTAGGCCTTGATCCTGCCGGGCCGATGACGGAAAATGCGGGCAATTGCGGGGTGATGCGCGTTCATCCGCCCACGACAGAAAAAGAGCGCATGCCGCCACACACAGGAGAGGAAACATGAAGAAACTGACAGCCCTTGGACTGATAGCCGTCTTTTCTCTGGGACTGGCCGGGTGCCGCGCCGACGGCACCATGGACAAACAGACCGGCGGAGCGATTCTCGGTGGAATCACGGGCGGTCTGCTCGGCTCGAAAGTCGGCAAGGGCCGGGGCCGCAAGGCAGCGACCTTCGCGGGCGCGGTTCTCGGCGCCCTCGTGGGCGGCACCATCGGGGCGCAGCTCGACGAGCGCGACCGCCTGCTGATGTCGCGCAGCACGCAAAGAACGCTCGAGCGCGGCAAGACGAACGTGGCCAGCAAGTGGGTGAACCCCGACACGGGCAACCGGGGGACCATCACGCCCAGGCGCACCTACCGGGTCCAGAGGGGCTCGACCACCAGGTACTGCCGGGAGTTCCAGCAGACCATCACCGTGGGCGGCAAGACAGAACAGGCCTATGGCCGCGCCTGCCGGCAGCCCGACGGAAGCTGGAAAATCGTCAACTAGACCCACGCCGCTTGAGGAGTATCATCCGGGTTCATCCTTGAGGTGCGTCCCATGAAGAAGCGAATCTGCGCGGTCGTGGCGTCCATGCTCTTCGCCTCCGGTTGCGCGGGCTCGGGGCCCAATCCGGTGGCGCGCTATTCCCCCCAGGATGAAAGGCGAACCTGCGACTCACTCCAGGCGGAACTCAAGGCCAACGAAAAGGAGGTCGCCAAAAAGACCGCCGAGCAGACGAACAAGACGAACCAGAACCTCATCCTCGGCGCTTCCGGCGTATTCCTGATCGCGCCGTGGTTCTTCATGGATCTCAAGGGCAAGGAGGCGGGTGAGACCGAAGCGCTCGAGCGGCGAAACGCCGCGCTTCGCCGGATCGCCGCTGTGAAGGGCTGCAACGCGCCGCTTCCCATCGTCACGCATCAGCGAAAGCCGTAGAAAAAACAAGCGGCATCCACGCGAGAAAATGAATCAGATAAGTTTCGGTATCCGTAGGGGCGGTTCGCGAACCGCCCCGCTGCGAATCCAGTCGTTGCATGATGTATCATTGAAGCGTATCGCTCCGTCGACGCGCAAAGGAAACGCCATGCCGAAAAGGCGCACAAGAAACTCATTTCTCGCAACAGGGCTCATCGCCGCCCTGATGCTTTGCGTGGTAAGCGTCCCATACGCTGACGCCAGGGAATGCTCCTATGGCCCCTACACGGGGCGCTGCCGCGACATCGGGCTCATGCGCTCCATCAAGATGGACGGCGAAAAACGCGTCTCGGCGCGCTCCATCCTCTGGGTGGAGGCGGACTATCTTTCTGAGAATGAGGCAAGCAACCTGCACCAAAGGATAGACGCCGGCATCGGGGCCGTCGAGAAATTCCTGGGCATTCCATTCTCACGCAAGACCTACAGGCAGGAGAAAATCGAATTCTTCATCCACGGCAGGCGGATTCCCTCCCACACCATCACGGCCTACAGCCCGCGAAAGTACATGCATCCGGTGGTGTTCCTCTCCTTCGCCAAGGGGAGGAGAACACCCTACCTCCACGAGACGGTCCACATCATCGCCTGGGACTGGAACACGCTTTGGCTCAAAGAAGGCCTGGCCGTTCATCTGAACGACCGCCTGGGCGGCTACGCCGCCTTTCCGAACTTCGGCGAATCGGTGGATGATTTCGCGGGCCGCGTGCTGAGCCGTGAGTTTCCACCCGCGATGAAGGCGCTCGACCTCGTGGGCGAGAACGGGATTCCCAGATTCGAGAACAAGGCCGTGCGGCGCATGTTCTACATACTGGCCGGCTCCTACGCCGGCTATCTCCTGCGCGAGTGGGGGGTCGAGAAGTTCATGCGCATCTACGCCGCCAAGGACGCGGAGGCCGCTATCCTCAAGGAGACGGGAAAACCCGCCTGGCAATGGAAGGAAGCGTGGCTGGGCGGGGTGCGGTAGGGAAAACGCGACTCAGGAGGGATGGATCGCGAACTCGCAAAAAGAAAAGCCCCCGGGTTTCCCCCAGGGGCTTTGATTCGTTTCAGGCTTGCTCGCTAGAAGCCGGGATCCTCGTCGCGTGTGCGGAACATCGCTTGGTCTCCTTTCAGCGGCCGGGTAATTACAGAATTACCTAACTGGTTGAATTATTCCATTTCCGGGATAGATTTTCAAGATTATCGTAAAAACTCACTTTCCCCTCCCCTACCCCCGCATCCCGCCGAATTTCCATTCCAGGTCGCGGGGGAAATCCTCCGTCATCTTCTCGACGTAGGCGAGCACGTCCTCGCGGCGAAAGCGCGCGCTCTTGAAAGAGGGGTGGTTCTCGGGCTGCCTCGCGCCCGCGCGCGGGGGCGGGCGGCGCAGGTAGACGGGCCGCAGGCAGGGCGCGTCGCTCGCGCAGTCCTCGGCGATGATGGCGTCGAGCGTGCGGTAGCTCCTGTAGCCGAGCACCTTGGCGAGCATGGGTTTGGTGAGAAAGGCTTCTTCCTCGAGGATGCGGCGCGGCGTCCTCGGATCGGGCGGGGCGTGTTTCGTTCTTCTCCCGCGCCTCTTGCGCGCAGTCGTCTTGTCGCGGGGCTCCTCGGGCGGCATCAGGCGAGCGCCTCGGCGAGCGGCGTGACGGAGACGTCGCGGCGGCGGGCTCTCCGCATCCTGACGAGGGTGTCGGCGCGGGCGCGGGCGGATTCTACGGTCGGGAAGATGAGGCGCACGCTTCTCTCGCGGGTGCGGTCGCGGTAGATGAGCAGCGC
>WTGD01000405.1 GCA_011523725.1 Nitrospinota bacterium | reverse complement strand
CCCTTGGGCCTTGCAATACTCGAGGGTCGACTCCAAAGATTTCTGGTTTCTGCCCCCCGCCAAATATAGCGAACATCCCTCCTCGGCAAATCGCCTTGAGATGGCGGAGCCAATCCCCACCGAAGCTCCCGTGATGAATGCCGTCTTACCTTCCAGCCGCAATCGCATATCATGTGACCCCTTCATTTCAAAGGAGGCTCTACTCCCTCCGGAACCTGAAGTTCAAATGCGTTGAGCGTCATCGAGACGGTCGTGTAATGTCCAATAAGACCGATTAACTCCACCAACCCACGCTCTCCGAACTGCTCAAATGCATGCTGATAAACGTCATCGCTTACAAAATGATTTTTGTGCAGCGCAATGCAAAATTCATAAACCGCTTCCTCGTCGGCGGCCATATCCGCGGGTCGCCTGTTCTCCTGAACCGCCTTGATGATCTCGGGGGATAATCCCCCTTTTCTGGCTAAGGGTTCATGGGCATACCACTCATATTGAGAGTTCCAGAAGCGGGCGGTGATCAAGATCGCAAATTCGCTCAATCTAGGTTCAAAGAGGGTGTCATAGCGTAAGTAACGCCCTGTTTCTTCCAGTTTTTCAAGGTAAGCCGGGCTTTTGAGCCACGCCAGAAACGGGCCTCGTACGCCTCCCCTGGGGCCGGAGGCGATTTTCTCATGGAGTTTTCTTTGCGCATCCGTCATCTGCGCAAACGGCGTTTCAATCAAACGAGTCATCTGCGTTTATTCTCCTATGGACTTCAGGTGTGTTTGAGAGGCAAAATTCACCTGCTACATAAGAATTTCAAAGGTTGCAAGGCGGTGCTTAGTTTGATAAGCAATTATTAAGGCTGCGGCCGGCGCAGCCAACTTGAATTTCTGGAAATGTACTTGGAGTGAATGGCCCCACCTGTTTCATCTCTACCCATTTCCAAAATATGCAGGAGATCAGCAAGTGCCAGAAGGAACAGTGAAGTGGTTCAATGACGCGAAGGGCTATGGTTTCATTTCGCAGACGGATGGTGACGATGTTTTCGTCCACTTCTCCGCCATCCAGGGAGAGGGCTTCAAGACCCTGGAGGAAGGACAAAGCGTGAACTTCGAAATTGTCCAAGGCCCGAAAGGGCTTCAGGCGGCCAACGTCACAAAAGGGGGTGACTCCGAAGAATAACCCTCATCCAGAGAAAACCCAAAACGACGGCTCACCCGGGCCGTCGTTTTTTTGTCTGCCGATATGGTTCTCCCACGCTTGCGGGACGGTCGAACCTTCGTGATATAACCCCACCTGCAAGGCTATCCGGGCCATCCAACGATTCAAATACACGGAAAGGTATTTCATGCGCGACGTCATTATCATCGGTGGCGGCATCATGGGTCTCCTCACGGCGCGGGAACTCCGCAAAACGGGCAGGCGCGTCACCATCATCGAAAAGGCCCAGCCCGGAGCGGGCACCACCTGGGCTTCGGCCGGCATCATATCCGCTCACGGGACGAGCGGCTCCGCCGATATCGCCGGTCCGCCGGGTCTCAGACTCCGGACCGCCGCGAATGAAGAATGGGCACATCTTGCGGAAGCCATCGCCGAGGAGAGCGGAACGGACATCGAATACCGCCTCACCGGCGTTCTGCTGATCGCCCTGGATGAGGAGGAGGCGCATAGCATCCAGGATAAAGCCCGTGCGCGCGAGTGGGGCGAGGTGGAGTGGATGCCGCCCGATGTGCTGAGGAACGAAGAGCCTTGCCTTTCGACTGAGCTGGCGGGCGCGCTGCTCGTCGCGGGCGGAAACCTCGAAGTCAGAAAGCTGGGGCCCGGGCTCGAGATCGCCTGCAGGCGTATGGGTGTGGAGATCACCACCGGTTGCGCGGTGGAGGAGATTCTCCATGACGGTATGAAAGTCACGGGCGTCCGAACGGATGCGGGCGTTCACGAGGCGCCCGCCGTCTTCGTCTGCGCAGGGATAGGCAGCCGCAGCGTGCCCGGCGCCCTCCCGCGGGCGCCCATCACCCCCCAGCGCGGGCAGATGCTCGCCATGGACGCCCGCGCGCTGGGCCTGAAACGCGTGGTGCTGACCGTGAACGACCCCTACCTCGTCCCCCGCGCAGACGGCCGCGTCATATTGGGCGCGACGAGAGAGTTCGCCGGCGAGGACCCGAGGCTCACCGTGGGGGGTCTCTCCTGGCTGCTCAGCGAGGGAACCCGCATCGCGCCCGGAATCGCCGCCTGCGCCATCGAGGAGACCTGGAGCGGCTTCCGGCCCACCACTTCGGACTACCTGCCCCTCATCGGCCGGGGCGCATTCGAGGGCCTCTACTTCTGCACCGGGCACGGACCTTCGGGCATCGGGCCTGCGCCTGCGAGCGTCGGGCTGGCCACAGCGCTCTACCTGGGAGACGCCCCCCCGATCGATCCGGCGCCCTATGACCCGATGCGCTTCGCGTAGCAAATGCGGGGAATTGCGGGGTTCGGAAAAACTTTTTTAATTCGATAAATTTCCGAAAATATTTAATGTATTACTTTAATATACGCCGACAACTTACTATATCATAGCTTGATTTTCTGTTAGTTTGACCTGCAAACAATTTCGGAAATTTATCGATATTTATCGAATTTTTCGGGAATTCGACATCCGGGGTTCTCTCCGCGGTTCCGCCGGGTTTCGGTGTCCGGATTTCTCCCGTCATATCACACCCCATGTGCGTACCTATGCCTCCATTCCACTGCTCGCGAACCGCCCTGACGTATACGCTCCGCAGCCGCCGACTTATCACCAAGAGGTTGCGAAAAATGCTTTCGACCATCGCCCTGCCCTCATGAATCGCCTGCGGGAAAACAACAAGCTCCACACCAGTCCGCCCCTGTGAACAGGCTGCAGGGGAGTTGGTTGCTCCATCGACCCCGCCCCTGTGAATGGGCGGCCGGGGCCTCGATTTCTTCTCGAGATCCGCCCGCATGAAACTTCTCTCGGGAGGGATTATGAGGCGTCGTGAAGAAGGCGCGATAACGCCAAATGCGGGGAAATGCGCGATAAAACGCGACCAATGCGGGAGCGTTTGACGCGACCACTTCGGGGTAGTGGAAAAAGTCCTGATTTTGTGATTTGTCGTATATAACCGACCGACGAGAAGTTAGAATCACTCCCCCCTTGAGGGGGAGTCGAAGAGCTGAGGGCGTAAGCCCGAAAGCGA
>WTGD01000414.1 GCA_011523725.1 Nitrospinota bacterium | reverse complement strand
TACCCCCCTGTCAAGGGGGGGTAGGGGGGGTTGTACGTAGGGGCGTCGAACTTCCCTCTTCGGGAAGTTCGACCGTGGCCGCCCGTATCGAATATGTCCATCTCCGAGGTTGCGCTTCGCATGGACAGGCACGGGGGCCTGTCCCTACAAACCCTCTACTTGCAGGGGCCCTATACGGATCTTTCTCAACAACCCCTCCCGGGGAATGATTACATCATTCCCCCTACTTGATGACCGCGCTGATCTGCTTGCAGGCGTCCCCCATGGCCTGCTTCGCGCTCTTCTTCTTCTGCAGGTAGTTGATGACTTCCTTCGAGGTGACGTCGCTTATCTCGGACGCGCGCGGATGCTGCGCCGCGCCGCTTCCCCGGCTGATGGCGGTCAGCCACGCCTTCGCCACCGGGAACTTCTTCAGGTAGTCCGCGTTGTTGTAGACCGAACTGCGCACGGGGCCGTTCGCCCAGTGCAGGGCGCCCCGGAGCTGGTTCTTCTTATTGGAGAGCGCCATGATGAGCTCCCATGCCGCCGCCTTGTTCTTGCTCTTCTTGTCCATGACGAGGTGCCAGCCGCCGTTCAGGGTGGCGCCCCGGTTCTTGCCGTCCAGCGTGGGGACGAGGAACCAGCCCAGCTTGTCGGCCGTCTTGGACTTCTTGGGGTTGGTCATCAGGCCCCAGTAGGGGGAGAAGTACACCCCCATGGCGGCGCGGCCCTGCATCATGGCGTTGCGGTACTCATCCCGGCCCCAGGCCAGCATGTCGGGCGGGGACCAGCCGCTGCGGAAGGGCTTGCCGAACACCTCGAGCAGCTTGATCGAATCGGCGCGATCCAGCAGGCAGGTCTTGTTGTCGGCCGAGAGCACGCCGTGGCCCGAGCTGTGGAGATAACGCAGGAAGTCCTGCTCCACGTGGACGCCCGGCTTTCCGCGCTGGACGACGCCGTAGACCTTGCCCGGCTGGTTCAGCTTCTCGGCCGCGGCGAGGAACTCGTCCCACGTCTTGGGAATCGCGACCTTGGCCGCCGCGAAGAGGTCCTTGCGGTAGTAGACGATTCCCGTTCCCGTCCGGTAGGGAACCCCGTAGGCGGGCCCGCCCGGCTTGGGGAAGCGGGTGGTGCCCGAGAGAGCGGGGATGAGGTCGCCGTAGTCGTAGCCCTTGGGCGCGCTCTTGATGTAGCTGTCCAGCGGCTCCAGGAAGCCTATCGTCTCGGGGTTGACCCAGGCGTCCACCCAGGACACCACGTCGAACTGCCCGCCTCCTGCGGCGAAGGAGAGCACCGCCTTGTCCTTGATCTTTCCGTAGGGGGTGGTCACCACGGTCACCTTGATGCCCTTTTCCTTCTCGAGGTCGGCCACCACGCCCTTGGGACCCCCCGCCGCCTTGAACAGGGTCGGGTGGATGAGGAGCGTGACATTCTTGGCTGCCGCGGCGGGAAGTGCGAACCCCGCCACCAGGGCGGCCACGGCGATAAGGCACAGCCAGCGTCTGGAACGTTTCATCGTTTCTCCTCCCTTTTCTGGGTGATCGGATGATGCAAATTCCAAGGAGCGGTCACACTACCGCCCCGTCCTGTCGCAGTTTTTCCCGCAGCGGCTCGACCGGCAGTTCGCGCGGGGTCGTCCGGCGCTCGGCGCACATGGCCGCCGCCGTGCCCGCCGCCTGCCCGATGGTCATGATGTGGGCCTGGTTGCGCACCGAGCCGTTCGCGAAGCGATCGCTCGAGACGGGCCGGCCCGCCACGATGCAGTTCTCCACCTTCTGGGGGATCATGACGCCGTAGGGGATGCCGTAGGACTCCCCGTCCCTGACGTGTTTGTGCTCGATCACGCCGCTGGGCTGGTGGACGTCCAGGCAGTAGGCCCCCTGGCCGATGTCGCGCGGCCCCTTGCGCGCATCGATGCAGTCCTCGTCCGTGAGGGTCTCCTCCCCGATGATGCGGCGCGTCTCGCGCACCCCGATGGCCGAGGCCGAATCCACCACGTAGCACTCCTCGAAGCCGGGGGCGTATTTGCGGTAGAAATCGCGCACCTTGAATACCTGCTCGCGGCCCTCGATGGCGACCTGGTTCAGATCGTCGTTGTCGATTCCGCTGTAGCCCAGCATGCTCGTCGAGTTGATGGTGACGACGCCCGGAATCGTGGTGATGGAGAACACCACCCGCTGTCGGTTCGGGTGGAACTCGCCGCGCGACTGGGCGAGCTTGACCGCCTCGTAATAGCCGGTCACGAGGGGGTAGTCCTTGTGGGTGCGGAGGCCTGCGGCTATCTCCTCGCGGCTCT
Organism: Nitrospinota bacterium; assembly: GCA_011523725.1. Taxonomy (GTDB): domain Bacteria; phylum UBA8248; class UBA8248; order UBA8248; family UBA8248; genus Bin107. The sequence goes on along the minus strand of WTGD01000414.1, from coordinate 915 downwards.
TTCCGATGTAGGGGTCCTCGCCGAGCATGAAGTTGTACGGGTTGGCCTTGACGTGTTCGAGGTGGCGGTCCAGGTCCACGTTCCCCATCCGGGAGAAGAGGCTGATGGACATCAGCTTGCCCTGCTCGTCGCCCAGGTGGAAGGGCGCGCCCGCTTGTGCTGCGATGTCCGCGTCCCCGCTCGCGTCGATGACGACCTGCGCGCGGATCTCGCTCTCCCCGCTCTTGTTCACGATTCGCGCCCCGGCCACCCGGTCGCCGTCCATGACGGGTCCGACCGTGTAGGTGTTCAGCACTAGGTCCACGCCCGCGTCGAGGCAGAGCTTCTGGTTCACGAGCTTTAACACCTCGCCGTCCTGGGGCGTCACGGAGTAGGAGTTGCCGTAGGCGTTGTGGAGGTGGCCCTCGGGAAAGGCCCCGCCCAGCTTGATGAGTTCGTCCACGATCTCCTGGGGGATGCCGCTGCAGATCTGCTCCCCCTTCATGTTGTGGAAGGTGAGGAAGTTGCCGAGGAGGCCCGCGGTCGCGTTGCCCCCCAGGAAGGCGTAGCGATCCGTGAGGACCGTCCGCGCACCGCCCCGCGCCGCGGCGATGGCGGCGCACACCCCGGCCATGCCCGCTCCGACTACGAGAACGTCGACGTTGCTCCTGTCCGCCATCGGTGTCTCCTTCTTGCCGGTCAATTGATAAAGAATCTACCCGTTGAATTCATGGTTCCGCCGTCAAAACCACTCCCCTGAGATTGAGTTTCTCTCACTCCCTCTTGAGAATGGCGCAATCAGCAAAAGAGGAATTTCACTCCCCCCTTGAGGGGTCGGGCTTCCCGAGGGGAAAGCCCGACGAAGAGGCCGAGCGGTTTACGCGAAGGCCGATTCGGTGGGGGGAGCTTTTTCTGTGGCATGTCCCCCCACCAACT
>WTGD01000208.1 GCA_011523725.1 Nitrospinota bacterium | reverse complement strand
CAACGCGCCGGGTCGAGTTATCTGCAGTCGAAGAGCCTGGCCGGAAGCTGGAACATCATCTCCGGCTTCGCGGGCTACATCTCGCTCGGCCACGCGGTCTTCTTCGGGTTCGGGGCGTATCTGGCGGCGCTGCAGATAACGAATTTCGGCACGCACTGGCTACCGGCGTCGCTGATCGCGGGCGTGGGGGCGTCCCTGCTGGCGGTTCCCGTGGGGGCGCTTTGCCTGCGCCTCCGGGGACCTTTTTTCGCCATCTTCATGCTCGGACTGAACGAGCTGATGGCCATCATCGCCTCGGTATTCGACGAGATCACCGGCGGCGCGGAGGGGCTTTCCCTCCCCATACTGCGCCAGATCATCCCGCTTTACTTCGCGATGGGCCTCACGGCGCTCTCGGTGTTCCTCGTCATGTCGTGGCTCGAATCGAGCCGCTTCGGCCTGAGGCTACTCTCCATCAGAGAAGACGAGACGGCCGCCGACACGCTGGGGACGAACACGACCCGCTACAAGCTGATCGCCTTCATCATGAGCGCGTTCTTCCCGGGCGTCGTGGGAGGATTTTACGCGCGCTACATCACCTACATCGACCCCGAAACGGTGTTCAACATCCTCTTCAGCGTCCAGATGGTGCTCATGTGCATCCTGGGCGGTCGGGGCACGGCGTGGGGACCGGTAATCGGGGCGACGGCGCTCTATCTCATCCTGGAGTTCACCTGGGCGAATTTTCCGCATTTCCACAAGCTGGCGTCGGGGACTCTGATCGTACTGATCATTCTCTACGCCCCGAGGGGGATCATGGGATTTATATACGGGAGGGGAATCGCGCAGCTGCGGCCCTCCTTCAGGAACTGAAGTCATGCACCAGCCTTGCGGTGAAGTTTGATGGATAAAGGGGTATGATGAAAAGATATTCAGGAGAATAATCACGCCGGGTGAACGCGCACTGGCCACCGGATTAACTTTTGTTTCGCATCGTCTTTCACGAGGAGCGCACAATGGAATACACGAAACCGGAAGCGAAAGCGTATTGCCGGGAGCACATGACGGGCGTCTGGGCCGCGCTGACGACGCCCTTCACGCCGGAGGGCGAACTGGACGAAGAGGGCCTTCGCCAGATCGTCCGCACCTGCATCGACGATCTCAAGATCGACGGGTTTTTCTGCAACGGGCTGATGGGCGAGTTCTGGTCGCTCTCGCCCGAGGAGCGAAAGCGCGTGCAGCACATCGTCTGCGAGGAGAGCCGCGGCGGGGCGCAGACCATCCCCCACACCCCGCACATCAACATCAAAGAGGCGGTGGAGCTCACCAAGCACGCCGAAGAAGTGGGGGCGGACTACGCCATCATGATCAACCCGGTCTACGGCGCGCACGACGACGACGAGATATTCCTCTACTTCAAGACCATCTGCGATCAGATAGACATCGGGCTCTCGCTGTTCAACCAGCCGAAATCGGGAACCACGCTCAGCCCCGAGCTCATCGAGCGGCTCTGTGAGCTCGAGAACATCTGCTGCATCAAGAACGCCGTCCCCAGCATGGCGCACCAGAGCGAGGTGCGCCGACGGGTGGGGGATGAGATCGTCGTCTGCGACCCGAACGAGGAGCACTTCCTCGTGAGCCTCCTGCACCTGGGGATGCAGGTGCACATGTCCTCGCCCGTGCCGTACCTGTTCCAGGTGCCGGGCTACACGCCGATCCGCGACTACTACGAGGCGGCGATGGCCGGCGACGTAGAGAAAGCCTGGCAGATCAACTATTCGCTCGAACCCCTGCGGGCCGTGCGCAAGAAGTACTTCACGACGGGTCCGAACGGGCGCACGACGGCGTACCTCAAGGAATGGACGAAGCTGCTCGGCCTGCCCGCGGGCGAGCCGCGTCCGCCCATCGTGCCGCTCACGCAGCGGGAGAAAGACGCGTTCCGGAAGGACCTGGAAGCGACGGGGATACTGGACAAGGTGAAGGGGTAGGAACGATCGAACCCGAAGGAGCCGCATATATGCGGCCCCTTCGCAAGGCGCGATGATTTCGTAGGGGCGGTTCGCGAACCGCCCCTACAGTATCGTGGATGAAACCATTCCAAGACGAGGGTCAAAACGAAAACCGGACAGGCACGGAGGCCTGTCCCTACGAACTCCCCACCCTCTCACGCGGCCTGCCAGATGATCACCACCATGCCGATGAACAGCAAGACCGCGCCCACCGTCTTCTGCCAGGTAATCTCCTCCTCCGCCTTGAGCCATATCCTCGCGAGCAGCAGGGAGAACAGGGGCGCCGTATACACGATGGGGGCGATGATCGACACGTCGCCGTAGCGATACGACGTGAAATGGCAGAAAAAAGAAAGCGTGAGAACCGAGCCCGCCAGCGCGAAGCCCACCACCCCCGCCCGGTTGAAGGAGAGGCGCTGGTCTTCCGGCAGGAAGGGATAGAACACGAACAGCACGGGGATGGAAATCGCATAGGAAAGCGTGGCGCCCAGCAGCGGTTCGGGCATGAGGGCGAGCACGTGCTTGCGGATGGACGCGGCGAAGGCGAACGATACGGCGTGCGCAAACGGCATGAGGATGAAAATCCGCCGCCAGGGCTTTTCCCCTTCCCTCCTCAAGGCGATCAGAACGCATCCCGCGACCACCAGGCTCGTCGCCGCAAGGACCACGACGCCCGGCCGCTCGCCGAGCCAGACCATCGCCACGAGGGTGGAGAAAAATGGCGTCACCGTGATGAGCGGCATGGCGCGGCCCACGCCGATATAGCCGATGCTCAGGAACATGAGCGCCTGCGCCAGGCCGGGCGCGAGCGCGCTGCCCACCAGAAACCACAGGGCGACCGGCAGCGTAAGCTCCCTCCATGAGGAGAGAAAGGCCGAGATCACGACCAGAACCACCGTCCCGATGCTCAGCGTGATCAGGCTGCCCGTGAAGGCGCTCGCGTGGCGCATGTTCCTCCGCGCCATGACGCTGAAGACGGCGAACAGCACCGACGAGGCAAGCGCATAAAAAGATGCCAGCAATGGGTTCAAGGAATTCTCCAGGTTAAATCTACTTTCATATCGCCTACGCGCCCGCCCAGGTGATGATCACCGTCTCGCAAGAGAACTGTCACGCCGCGGCCCCATTTTGCTACGGAAGAATTTCCTCCTACCGTAGCCAGACTCAGGCGCAAACCCAGGTACTGACCCAAGGAGAGAACTTATAAGCTAAAGGAAAGGCGCAAGCGGAAAAACTCAGGCGAAGGTTCCACTTTTCCGTCGATGGCAGCCTGCGGAATTGACTGCACCCCGCACGCCAATGGCTTCATCACGGGCCGTGCACAAAATCTCAGCAGCCCGTTTTTTTGCACCTGACGCACTCGACAATCCTGTCCGGCTCGCTCGGCCGGGAGGAGTTTTCGACGTCGTAACCCTCCATCTTTCCATTGCCGAACAAGCCGATGAGCATCCGCCCGTCTTCGAGGACGATATAATCCCCGATGAGAATTCTTCCGGTTGTATCATCCCGGACGGCGCGTCGATAAATCTTCTTGCTCCGGGGACCGATTCTGTGGTTGCACGAAGACGCGTACCGGGTGCCGTTCTCCGGAGCATGGACTTTCCCGTCCACGATTTCCGTGTGCGTTTTGCGTTCACCGCCGGAAAGCCAGCCGTCGACGAAGGTCACTCTCGTGATCCCGTCCTCACCCACCGCGAAGGATATTTTCAAGTAGCGGGTTTCGCCGCAAACCCACTCGCCGATCATCGCCCGGTCGCATTCGGTGACGGGCTCGGCGGCGGACGCGCCTCCGGCGAGGACGAGCGAGAGAAACAGCGCTTTCAGGGCAAGTGAAAACATGAGCGCCTCCCCGTAAATGTTCGGCCCCGCTGGATTCTACACCAGGGGGGCGAAAATCGCCGCTCGCATTCAGTAAAGCGCGCGCAGGGAACCAGCCCACCATTTTAGCGGGTTGGCATTTTGATCCGGGATGGGATATATTTCTTCTAGAATGGAGGAAAGATTATGGCGACGAACATTGCGTCCCGGAACATGTCGGCAAACGAGGCGGCCTGCGTAACAGGCGTGCCCCTGAAGCAGGTGCACCGCATCATCGACTCGGGCCTCCTGGGGGCCGCCGCGAAAAGCCACAAGGGCTCCCGCGTCGTCCTTCGAGACGGCCTGGTGGGCCTCAAGCTCGCCCACGAGACGACGGACACCCTCACCCTCGACGGACGCCGTCGGCTCGTACGCTATCTCCTCGAGAATCCCAAGGCCGCGGCAGCCCGCGAGAACAACGTATCGGTCGACGTGCGGCCCATGAAGGGGCAAGTCCGCAGAGGGCTTTCCAGGCTGGCGAGGGCGCGCAAGATGATCGCGGCGGATGAGGCCATTCTCTCCGGCGCGGCGTGCATCAAGGGAACCCGCATACCCGCACACGATATCGCCGAAATGCTCGCCAACGGCGACGCCGTGGACGCCGTCCGCGCGGCCTACCCCGCCCTCACGGAGGCGCAGATTGAGGCCGCGGCCCTCTACGCCCAAGCCTACCCGCGCCGCGGCCGCCCCCGCCAAGGGCCTTTCTGGCGTAACCGGAAGCCAGTCGTATCGAGCGAGGTCGGTTTTCGGAAGCTGCCCCAGAGCCGGTGAAGTTCCTCATCGACGAATGTCTGAGTTGCTCGCATGAAGGGAAGCTGAGCAACAATCTCCAAAATGCCGGCCAAGCGAGAGCGTTCGGCAAGCGGGACTTTGACGAGGCAACAAGGTTTCGCTAAGATAGATGTATATATGCTTATGCGTATATACACAGGAGATTATCCATGACTCGATGGAACCTTTCCATTCCCGAAGAGACCGACCGCGCGGTGCGCACTTTTCTTGCGCGCAACGGCGGCAAGAAAGGGGACCTCTCCCGGTTCGTGGAAGAAGCCGTTCGCCACCGCGTGTTGGAACTCACCGTTCACCAGGTAAAGGAACGCAACACCCGATATGACCAGGGAGAACTCCTCGAGCTGATCGACGAGGAGGTGGAAGCCGCGCGTGCGGGTCGTTCTTGACACCAACGTCCTGATCAGCGCGCTTATCACCAGCGGAACCCCGCCGGACGCGTTGTATCGGGCATGGCTCCGTGGCGAGTTCGATCTCGTAACGTCCGCCGCTCAAATCGCCGAAATAGCCGATGTCGCCTCCCGGCCCCGCCTGGAAAAATTTATCGACGCCGATGAAGTTGCGGACATTCTTGACAACATAGGCTTACGCGCCATTGTTCTCGATGACCCGCCGGAAGTGAACCTCTCCCCCGATCCCGGGAACAACCCGATTCTGGCCGCGGGAATTGCGGGCAATGCCGATCTGATCGTCTCAGGAGACAAGAAACACATGCTTGCACTCACAGAAATCGAAGGCATTCCGATTGTTACCGCACGTGAGGCCTTAGCGCGCCTAGGTAGTGCATGACGACCGCGATAGACACCCTGCCTTCAGCCCACCCCTAAAAATACACCTCTCCCGGCCTTACGGGCGGCGTCCACTCGCACTCGCCGAAGGGGCCGTCGCCGTTTTCCTTGACGTAGGCGATGCGGTCGTCGTTCACAGTCTCGCCTATCAGGGCGCGGTGGAGCCAGTCGAGAATGTACTGGTGGTTGTCCACCCCGCCCAGGTTCGAGAGGCTCACCAGGGGGTGGAACTGGTTCTCGAACACCCACATCTCCTTCTTGCACGTCAGATCTTCATACACCTCGACGGCGTCCTCGAGCGGGCAGAGCGGGTCGAACTCGCCCGTCACCAGGAGCGTGGGGCACTGCACCTTGTCCATGTAGCCCTTGACGGTCATGTTGCGCGCCATCTCATCGAACGCATCCTCATCGTCCATGCCCGCCATGTACATGAACACCTGCTTGAAGCGCGGCGAGGACTGCGTGAAGATGGTGTTGTTCGGGTTGAAGCAGGCCACCGCGCTAGCCACCGCCGCCGCGCGGTGGTCGTAGCTCGCCAGGCGGAGCGACCAGAAGCTCCCCATGCTGATGCCGTAGATGCCGATCTTGGTGGGTTCGACCTCCTCGCGCCCCAGGAGGTAGTCCATCACCGCCGCACCCGCGCGCTCGTAGTTATCGCCCACGGCGCGGATTTTTTGGATGTTGGAGTTGCCCTGCCCCGGCCCGTCCATCGCCAGGACGTGAAAACCCCTGTCGGCCGCCACGTTGTGCCGCGCGTGGGGAAACACCTCCTTGCTCTGGTCCATGCCCGGCACGTAGATGATGCACGGCGCTTTCCTGCGGTCGGGCAGCAGGTGCAGGAGGCAGGAGATCGTCTTGCCGTCGTCGAAGGGCACCTCGACGCGCTCGATGGGATAAGACGCCGTCTCCGAGCGCCTGTCCACCATCTCCTTCAGCTTGTTGCAGAGATAAATCTTCACCGGATTGTCGTCATAGAAAATCGGGTGCTGCGCCATGCGGTAGGCCTCGATGGCGTGGTCGTAGTGCTCCGTGGCCGTGGCGTCGAAACCCTCTCTCTGGGCCTTCTTGCCGAGTGTTTCGTGGAACTCCGCGGACTCGCGCCAGACCTTGGGCAGCATCTGGTAGTTGTGGGCGCGCTTGCCCTGGGGGACTTCGAGGTAATCGCGCTCGAAGTTCTGGACGCGGCCCCTCATGTTCAGGGCCAGGTCGAGCATCCACTGCTGGTTGTCTCTTTCGGTGCGTAGTTTGCGAATCATTTTCCTCTCCACGTTTGATAAAAATGGCAAAAGAAGTTTCGCCGGGAAATTTTCCTGTCTTTCGGATTCCGGCGGAATGCTATGCGGGCGTACATTCTCCGGTCAATCAACCAAATCAAAAAAATCCGCTAGCGGACGACGTCCCCCCTCCGGAGATCGGCTATCTCCTCGACTGACAAGCCGAGTTCCGCCAGCACCTCGTCTGTATGCTGGCCCAGCACCGGCGGCGGCCTCCTCACGGAAGAAGGCGTCTTGTCGAACTTGACCGGGATGCCGCCCAGCCGCAAAACGCCGTATTCGGGATGCTCGGCTTGCGCGAGATAGCCCATCGCCTTCATCTGGGGGTCCTCATACAGATCGGTGGGCTTCCTCACGCGCGCGCAGGGCACGCCCTCGCCCTCGAACCTGCGCACCCATTCCTCCCCGGCAGCGGTGAGCAACACCCTCTGCACGATGGGGATGATTTCCTCGCGCGCCTCGTGCCTCCCCCGGAAAGTCCGCCAGGCCTCCTCTTCGAGCAGTTCGGGCAATCCGAGAATTTCGGAGGATTTCTCCCAGAAACCGTCCACGTCCATATAGAGATAGATGTGGCCGTCTGAAACCTCATAAACGCGGGCGATGCGGTCGTTCAGGGCGTCCACCACGTCCGAGACGGGTTCCGAGTCGCTCGCCCACAAGAGGCGGCCGAACTGCATGGCCGTCGCCCCGCCCAGGAGCGATGCGTCGACGCGTTGGCCCTCGCCGGTGCGCTCGCGGGCGTAAAGCGCCATCATAACCGCGCCGTAGGCGAGCGCGCCCGTCATGTAATCCACGAAAGAACCCTGCACGAGTTCCGGCGCGCCGCTCCCGCCCTGTTCGGCGGGAATGCCCGCCGTGGTCTGGATGATGGGGTCGATACCGCGACGCTCGCGCAGCGGGCCTCCCTGCCCGTAGGCGGAGACCGAGAGGTAGATGAGCCGGGGGTTTTCGCGCATCAGGTCGTCCGCGCCGAGCCCGAATTTCTCAATCGCGCCGGGACGATAGCCCTCCACGAACACGTCCATCTGCGCGGCGAGCTTTTTGGCGAGTTCTCTGCCCTGCTCCGCCCGCAGGTTCACGGCGAGGCTTCGCTTGCTGCGGTTCAAGCCCAGAAAGAGCCTGCTCTCTCCGGCGAAGGAGGAGGGGAAATTCCGCACGCGGTCACCCTCGGGCGGCTCGAGCTTCACCACGTCCGCGCCCGCGTCCCCCATCATCAGCGTGCAGAACGGACCCGCCACGTAATGCGTGAGGTCCAGCACCCGAATTCCTTCCAGTCCGTCCAATCTATTCCTCGATATTTACTTGAGATAAACTCAATATACTATTGATTTATTGTCGTTTATTTGCTTCTTCAATCTTCCGCATCAGTTTCTCGTTCCTGCGCTCGCGGGGGACGATGAAGCGCTCGTTCGTACCCCGGGCGACGAGTTCCACCTCGTCATGAATCTCCACCTCGAAGACGCATCGCCTGCGATCACGCTCGATGAGCCGCGCCCGCACCTCCACCCGCATCCCCTTGGGCGTTCCCGCCATGTGGGTGAGCGATACCTTCGTCCCCACGCTCGTCTGGTCGGGCGCGAGATGTTTTTCGAGAGCATCCATGGCGGCTTTTTCCATGAAGCGCACCAGTTCCGGCGTCGCCACCACCTCGGCGTTCGTGCCGCGCAGGTGCACGGGCACGTGCTCGTCCGCCACGACGACGGAATACGTCTCCGCAAGCCCCGGTTGAATCGCATTTTCACTCATCTGGGTTCACCCGATGGCCGCAATCCGGCGGCGGCTAGCCGCCCATCGTCAAAACGATTTTCCCGAAGATTTTCCCGGTCATCAGCAAGTCGTGGGCGCGAGGAGCCTCCCCGAGCGGCATCGTCTCCCCCACCGAGGCGCGCACCCTGCCGTCTGCCAGCATCAGGTCCAGCTGACGAATCATCTCCGGGAATACGGGGTCGGAATTGAACAGGCTCAACCCCCGCACGTCGATGTCCTTGGAATAAAACGGCGGATAGTTCACCGAACCCACCGGGTTCTTGCCGGTGCCCGCCCCGAGCACGACGATGCAGCCGTATTTCTTCACCGCCCGGCAGTCGTCGCCGAAGTTCTCCACCGCCACCATCTCGATCACCGAATCCACCCCGCGCCCGTCGGTCTCGGCCAGGCAGCGCTCGGCGAAATCCTCCTCGCGGTAGTTCACGACCACATCTGCGCCGAACTCGCGGCAAAACGCTGCTTTTTCCTCGGAACTCACCGTCGTGATGACGCGCGCCCCGGCCGCCTTGGCGATCTGGATCCCCATGCAGCCCACGCCGCCCGCGCCCGCGTGGATGAGCACCGTCTCGCCCGCCTTGAGCTGCGCCTTGTATATCAGCGCGTAATACGCCGTGTACAAGACCACCGGGAGGGACGCGCCCTCCTCGTAGGAGAGGTTGCCCGGGAGTTTCGCCGTGCGGAGGGAACTCAAGAGCGCCTTCTCGGCGTAAGAACCGCTCACCGCCGCGCCGAAAACCCTGTCGCCGGGTGCGAAGCCGCTCACGCCCTCGCCGACGGCCAGCACGTCGCCCGCCGCGTCGACGCCGGGCGTCCAGGGCAGGGCCAGGCTCTTCGAGAGCGGGTGCGCGCCCGAGCGGAAGGTGGTGTCCACCGGGTTCACCCCCGCCGCCTTCACGTCCACCAGTATCTGGCCCGCACCGGGCGTCGGGTCCGCCGCGTCTTCCAGAACCATCACCTCGGGATCGCCGAATTCATGCACGTGTATCGCCTTCATCTTCTTCTCCCATCGAATTGGGGCGCCAGGCGCCTCGCTGTTCTCTCGAAAATGAATCAAAGGGTTCCGTCTGAGTCCCTATTCCTTATCACACATCAGGGGAAAATGCTCTCTCTGCAGGAGTCGCCTTTCGAGCGTGGCGGCGGGAGGCAACCGCTCCTTCCTCAGTCGCGTTTTACTTTCGACCGCTACGCAGGGTGAGATTCGTAGGGGCGGTTCGCGAACCGCCCCTGCAATAAATGAGCCGGCGCGGTTTTGTTCGTCATGCCGGGGAACGCCGGAAAGAACCTCTCCCCCGCCTCATCCCGAGCAGCCCCGCAAGGGGCGTATCGAAGGATGGATGAGCCTCCCACTCTTCCGCCGCGCGGGTGGCCACAGGCCTTGACATGGAGTTTTCAGCGGAGATAATGAGGCCATCTCGTCAGCGCAAGAAAAAGCGCCCCCCTGCCTTTGCGCATAAGGGGCGGAGAATACCGGAAAGCGGAGGACTTGAGTTCACGGGGAATTCTCAATAATCCCAAGCGTTCATCTGGTGATGAGGCGTCATCATCAAAATTTCGTGCATGTTTTCACCATGAAAAGGAGTCCGTAATGAAGAAATTCGCATTCTTTGCAACAGTGGCGGCAGCCGTGGCGTTCACGATCGGCGCAGCGGACGCGGCCGAGCGCTATCGCTTCGGCGGAGGCCCCTCCGGCGGCGCGTGGCATCCCTCCATCAGCGCGGGAACCCAGCTCCTCAACAGGAAGGTCGGCAGGAAGTTCTACTTCCAGTATTCCCCCTCGGCCGGTTCGGTGGCCAACGTCCGCCGCGTGAGCCTGGGCGAGTTCGCCACCTCGTGGGGACACGTCGGCCAGGTCTACCAGTCCTGGACGGGCACCGGCCTGTTCAAGAAAGACGGCGCCAACAAGGACTTCCGCATCGTCGCCAACGTCCGCGCGCAGTCGCAGATCATCGCCGTGCTGGCGGACAGCACCATCAAGTCCTACAAGGACATGGTCGGCAAGCGCGTGAACCTGCTCAAGCAGGGAACGGGCAGCCACGTGAACTGCAAGAACATCTTCGCCGCCGTCGGCATCCTCGACAAGATCCAGCCGCGTTATCTCGGCTTCTCCGCCTCGGGCCGCGCCCTGGGCGACCGCCAGATCGACGTGTACTGCTCCGCCGGCGCGCCGTTCACCATCCCGGCCCTCACCCGGCTCTCCATCCAGAAGCCGGTGCGCTACATCAGCCTGAGCGAGGCCGAGCAGAAGAAGGTGACCGGCGACCACAAGTTCTACGTGCCGATCACCATTCCCGTCCAGAAGGAAGTCCGCGGAATGAAGGAACCGGCGCGCTCCATCGCCTACGACGTCTGGTGGATCGCCCACAAGCAGATGTCCAACGACGCCGTATACAACATGCTCAAGGTCATCGCCGCGCCCGAGAACCTCAAGCAGTTGACCAAGACGGCGCGCTACTGGCGTGACCTGAGCGGCAACTTCAACGCCCTCAAGGTCCACAAGATATGGGTGCACCCCGCCGCCGCACGCTACTGGAAAGAACGCGGCGTGAAGGTGCCCGCCGAGGTCGTGAAAGGCTTCTGATTCTCGCAACGATAATCCGGCGAGAAATCGCGCCCGGGGAGGAGAAACCTGGCAAATCTTCTCCTCCCCGGGATTCTTTCGCTTCACGGCTTTCCCCGGGATTGACGGCCCGACCGCCCCTGCCAAGGTAAGGACGCCATGTTTCGAAACCTCTTGCCCATATTGATGAAGCTCGGCCTCATATCGGACGAAATGGTCGTCCCGCGCGACCTGCGGGGTTTTTCACGCATCGTGGTTTCGATTATTTCCGTCGCGTTTTCCTACTTCTTCGTTCATATCTCATACTTCGGACCGCCTCGTTCGGAAATCTTCAAGGGCGTCTACATCCTGGCGACCGCCACGCTCTGCGTCCTCGTCTATAAAGGCAGGCAAAGGCCCGTCCGCGAGGGCTTCGCCTATCTCGATGAAATCTTCTCGTTCCTCGCCATCGTCGTCATGTGCGCCACCCTGGCCCTGTGGGCGTATTGGGGCGTTTTCTTCGGCGACGTGCTCTGGGGTGAGTTCATGGTAGGGGGAGCCTATCTGGTCGCCCTTCTCGGCGCGCTGTTCGGCGCGTTCCTCTACCGTTTTGAAGCCACCGTAGAGCGCGTATCGGAATTCCCCACAATATCGGACTGGCTGTACATCATAGCGGCCGTCGCCCCCATCATCTGGTGGAACATCTACAACATCGAACTCACCACGCGCATCGGCGGCCCCGTGCCCGCCTCGGTGGTGATATACACGCTGCTGCTCACGACGGTGAGTTTCGACATCGCAAGGCGCGTCATCGGCCCCGTCATCCCGTTCATCGGCTTCCTGTTCCTGATCTACAGCTTCAAGCCCATCGCGCAGATATCGCCGGGCCTCCTCTACCACGAGGGGTTCGGGCTCGACCGCGTGACCGAGTTCCTGATGCTCGAGGCCGACGGCATCACCGGCCTCATCGTCGAGGTCTTCGCCACCTATATCGTCATCTTCGTCGTCCTGGGCGCGTTCCTGGAAAAGACGGGCCTGGGCGAATTCCTCATCGACGCCACCTACCGGGTGACGGGCCAGAAGACGGGCGGCCCCGGCCTCACGGCCGTCATGTCGAGCGGGCTGTTCGGCATGATCTCGGGCAGCGGCGTCGCCAACGTGGTGACGACGGGCACGTTCACCATCCCCCTCATGAAGCGGGTGGGCTACCGCCCCGAGTTCGCGGGCGCGGTGGAGGCGGCCGCCTCCACGGGAGGGGCCTACATGCCGCCCATCATGGCGGGCGGTGCCTTTCTCGTCGCGCAGCTCACCGAAACGTCATACTTCGACATCGTCAAGATAGCGACGCTCCCGGCCATTCTCTACTATCTCTCGGTGGGCTACATGGTCTTCATCCGCGCCGTGCGGCGCGGACTCCACGGCGTCGACCCCTCGGAGCTGCCCCCCTGGAGCAGAATCATCCCGCGCCTCCACTTCCTGCTGCCCATCCCCGTGATGGTGTACTACCTCGTCATCGGCGATTCCGCGTTCCTGGCGGCCTTCAAGACCATCTGCCTCATCGTGATGCTGAAAACCTGCGAACTGCTCTCGAACGTCAACATACCCACGGCGAACCAGACGGCCCGCCCGTTCCTCGCCGCATCGATCGCCTTCGGCGTCTTCTCCTATTACTTCGGATTAACGGTGGGCGCGCCGTTCTCGTGGTTCGCGGACACGCTGCGCGGCATGAACTGGGGAGACGCCCTGTTCTGGACCGTGGCGGCGTTCATCGTCCTGAAGCTCGCCGAAATCATCTCGACCGCGATGCGGGCGGAAACCGGAGAGGCCGAATACGAGACGGGGCCGATTCTCTTCCGGCGGCTGTGGGAACTCCTGGTGGATATCGTGAAGGTCACCTGGATATCGCTCGAAGCGGGCGCGCGGAACACGCTCGTCATCGGCTGCATCGCGTGCGTGCTGGGCATCCTGCTCTCCTGCGCGACGCAAAGCGACCTGTCGGGCCGCATCTCCATCCTGTTGACCGAGTTCAGCTTCGGCCTCCTGCCGCTCACCATCATCTGGGTGATCATCGCCGGCTACATCGTCGGCATGGGCCTGCCCATCACGGCGAGCTACGTGGTGCTGGTCATCTTCGGCGTCATCGCGCTCACCAACCTGGGCGTGCCGACCGTCCACGCGCACCTCATCTGCTTCTGGGTGGCCGTCGTGAGCGCCGTGACCCCGCCGGTCGCACTGGCGGCGTACGCGGCGAGCGCCATCGCCGTCTCGGACCCGGTGAAAACAGGCTTCCAGGCGCTGAAACTCGCCTCGTGGCTGTTCATCATGCCGTTCCTGTTCGTCTACACCCCGCTTCTTCTGGACGGCACGAGGACCGAGGTGACCATCACCTTCATCGCCTGCGTCATCGGCATCGTCGGCTGGGCCGGATGGATGGAGAACTTCATGATCCGGTATGCGAACGGCCTGGAGCGGGCCCTGATGTTCATCGGCTCGACATGCCTCCTCCTGCCCGTGGGGAATTTCGTGGTATTCATTACGCCACTGGAAGGAGATTTGAGGTATCTCTCCTACGCCGCGGGCATCGCCGCCTTGGCCGCGGTGTTCGTCTTGCAGCGCATGCGCGGCGGCGAAGACCCGGCGCCCGCGTAACTCAAGTTCATCCCGGGAAGGAGGCGTCATGAGCAAAACCCCTCCCGCTCTGAGGCGCATTCAGCACGTGGGCTTAAAGGTCCACGACCTGGACGAGGCGGTGGCCTTCTACCGCGACGTCATGGGGCTTAAGGTGTCGGACCGCTACGAGCCGGGCGACAACCCCCACAGCCCCTGGGGGATATGCTTCATGCGCTGCGGCGAGGGCCACCACGAGGTATCCCTCATCGCATATCCCAAAGATGCCGGCCTCACGCCCAAAGAGGGCGGCATGCGAAAGCCCGAAGTCGGCCTCCACCACGTCGCCTTCGAGGTGGGCTCTAGGGACGAACTCGAAGCCTGGGCGGCGCACATCCGCTCTCATGGAATCAAGATAGCGGCGGGGCCGCTCGTCCACAGCCCCACGCATCCCGAAGGCGACGGCACCCTGGGCGAGAACCGCGCCTTTTACTTTCACGACCCTTGCGGAAACGGGATCGAGATTTTCTGCGACCTCGCGAGGATGGACGCAGACTCCAACCGGGTTGACGAGACGTGGTTCCGCGACAGGCTCGAGCGCGACGGCCTCCCGCGCGATGCCGCCAACCCGCCCCCCGCATGGCGGCCCGGCGTATCGAGCATGGCGGACGCGAAAGAGAAATTCGGCTCACCTTCTTCGTAGAGGGGTTGTTGAAGAAGCCCGGGTTTCGCAATTCGGCGTCTGGAGCCGACCAAGGGTAGGGGCGGGCCCCTGTGCCCGCCCTGTCTCTTGTGGTTGTCCCTTGCAGAACAGGACATCGGACAGGCACGGGGGCCTGTCCCTACAATTCCTCTGCCAGCAGGGGCCCCTATGGGGACTTTTTCATCATTCCCATGATGCACCGACCCAAAGGAGGGAAGCACCAAAATGACACACCGCGTCCTGAGCGTGGATGAGCGCACGAAAACGCAGCCCGCCCGCAGGATTTTCATGGAGGAATACCTGCACGAGGGCTATGCGTTCGTGGAGCCGGAATCCTTCGACGACGCCTCCCTGCTCGAGGCGGCCGAGAGCGCATGCGCGCTCACCACCGGGTTCGCCCCCATCACGCGGGAGATGATGGAGGCGGGGCCGGAGATTAAAGTAGTCGGCAAGGTGGGCACCGGCGTGGACAATATAGATGTCCAGGCCGCCACCGAACTCGGCATCCCCGTCGCCAACGCGCCCGGCTGGATGCGCTGCATCCCCGTGGCGGAACACGCCATGGCGCTCACCCTCATCATGGCCAGGAGGCCCTGGCTCTGGCCCATAGGGGAGCGCAGGCTCCACTTCCAGCTCCAGGGCGCGACGCTTGGGATCGTGGGCCTCGGGAACATCGGTCAGGCCCTCGCAAAGCGCGCCGCCGCCTTCGAGATGAACATATGCGCCTATACGCGCACGCGGGGGAAATTCAAGCCCCAGGGCTTCGAGGTGGAAGAGGTGGAGACGCTCCACGACCTTCTGCCGCGCGCCGACTTCGTGGCGCTCACCCTGCCCCTCACGCCCGAGAACACCGGCATGATCGGCGCGCGCGAATTCGAACTCATGAAGGAGACGGCCTGTCTCATCAACGTCTCGCGCGGCCCCCACGTGGATACCGACGCGCTGGTTGACGCGGTGCGCGAGGGAAAGATCGCGGGCGCAGGCCTTGACGTGGTGGAACCCGACCCCCTGCCCGAGGATCATCCGCTCCACGGTTTCCCCAACGTCGTGCACTCTCCCCACAACGCCGCCCAGACCGAGAGCGTCCAGCGTGAGAGCTACAAGCTTTTGTGCGATAATATCAAGCGGGCGGTGGAGGGCGAGAAAGTGACCTCGCTCGCCAATCCGGAAGTCTACGAGTAAACGCGCCGCAGAGGAGATTCACGATGGAAGATACACCGGTTCGAGGCCTGGAGGGCGTCATCGCGGCCGACACGAAGATTTGCTCCCTGGACGGCGTGAACGGGATTCTGGGGTATTACGGCTACGACGTGCCCGAAATGGTGCGAAAGAAGGTGACTTTCGAGGAGATCGTCTATCTGCTGTGGCACGGCGAGTTGCCCACCCGCGAGCGCTTGAAGGAATTCGACGGGGCCATGAAGGCCGAGCGCGCGCTCTCGCCCGGAATGCTGCGGGCCCTCAAGCAGATACCCCCCGGCGAGCAGAGAACGGCGGCGCTGAGGGGCGGCGTGGGCATCCAGGGGCTGTTCGACGAAGAGGCGGAAGACGACTCGCCCGAGGCGAACCGCAGAAAGGCGCTCCGGCTCACCGCGAAGATGCCCACCATCGTCGCGGCCCAGCACCGCCTCGCGGAGGGCCTGAAACCCCTGAACCCCCGCCGGGGACTCGGCCACGCCGCGAATTTCCTCTACATGATCACAGGCCAGGCCCCCGACAAGATCGACGCCCGCGCGCTCGACGCCACCCTCGTCCTCTATGCGGAGCACGAGTTCAACGCCTCGACCTTCGCGACGCGCGTCGTCACCTCCACCATGTCGGACATCTACTCCGCCGTCACGGCGGGCATCAGCGCGCTCAAGGGCCCGCTCCACGGGGGCGCAGGCCTCGCGGTGATGGAGACCCTGCGGGAGATCGGCGATATCGAGAACGTGGAGCCATTCGTCGAGGCGGCGCTCGCCAGGAAAAGGCTCTTCATGGGCTTCGGCCACCGGGTCTATACGAAAAGCGGGGACCCGCGCGCGAGCGTGCTCATCGAGCTGGCCGAGGAGGTATGCCACCAGCCCGGGCGCGACGCCAAGTGGTTCGACATGGCGCGCGCGCTCGACCACGCCGTGCAGAGCCGGAAGGGCGTCATCCCGAACGTGGATTTCTACTCCGCTCCTCTCTGGCAGGGCCTGGGCATCCCGATGGAGTTGTTCGTCCCCATCATCGCCATGTCGCGGGTAGCGGGCTGGACGGCCAACATCCTGGAGCAGCAGGCCGACAACCGACTCATCCGCCCCCGGGCGCGCTACACCGGCCCGGACAAGCGGCCCTACAGGACGATGAGAAGCCGTGGCTGAGCAGGGCACGCGCAGCCTCACGCAAAAGCTCATCGACGCGCATTTGGTATCGGGCGCTGCGAGAACGCCGGGCGAGGAGGTCGAGATACGAATCGACCAGGTGCTTCTGCAGGACGCCTCCGGCCCCACGGCTCTCCTCCACTTCGAGGCGATGGGCTTCGCGCGGGTGAAGCAGAAAACGGCCGTCATGTACGGCGACCACCAGACCATCCAGGTCAACAGCCTGCACACCGACGCCCACCGCTTCATGCTCGGCTTCTGCCGCAAGCACGGCATCCACTTCTCGAAACCGGGAAACGGCATCTGCCACAACGTCCATCTGGAGGAATTCTCCGTACCCGGCGAGAGCCTCCTGGGGACGGATTCCCATACCCCGCAAGGGGGCGCCGTGGGAATGCTCGCCATCGGCGCGGGCGGCATGGACGTGGCGACCGCCATGGCGACGGGCGCGACCATCATCCCGCGTCCGGCCATCGTCGAGGTCAGGCTCACCGGGAAACTTAGGGACTGGGCCACGGCGAAAGACGTGATTCTCGAACTCCTGCGCCGCCTGGGCGCGCGCGGGGGAATCGGCAAGTATTTCGAATACACAGGCCCCGGCCTCCGCAACCTCACGGTGCCGGAGCGCTTCACCATCGCCAGCATGGGCACCGAACTCGGCCTCACGGGCAGCATCTTCCCGAGCGACGCGCAGACCAGGACGTTCTACGAACGCATCGGCCGCGCGGCCGACTGGAAGCCGCAGGAGGCGGAAGCGGACGCCGGGTATGACGAGAGAATCGAACTCGATCTCGGCGACGTGCAGCCGCTCGTCGCCCTGCCCTCGAACCCCGAGAACGTGGTTCCCGTCACAGAAACCGTCGGCACGCCGGTCCACCAGGTCATCATCGGAAGCTGCACGAACGGCACGTTCACCGACGTGGCCGCTTTCGCGCAGGTGCTCCGTGGCCGCAAGGTGGCCGACGGCGTCGACGCGATCGTCTTTCCGGGCAGCCGTCAGGCCTTCGAGGAACTCGCGAGAGAGGGCCACCTGGCCGATCTGCTGGCCGCGGGCGTATGCGTGTCGGAATCCACGTGCGGCTCATGCCCCGGCTACGCCCACATCCCCGCGCCGGGCATGAACTCCCTGCGCGCCTTCAACCGCAACTTCAAGGGCCGCTCGGGGTTGAGCGAGGACGCCGTCTATCTCGCGAGTCCCGAACTCGCCGCCGTGGCGGCCCTGCACGGCGAGATAAGGGACCCGAGAGACGAGGGCGCCGCACCCGAAGTGCTGCTCCCCTTCCGATTCGCGAGCGACAGGACGGGAATCGTCGCGCCCGCGGAGGACCCCGCGGAGGTGGAAATCGTCCGGGGGCCGAACATCCAGCCCGTCCAGGTGGGAGAGGCGCCCGGGGATTCCTACACGGGAGAAGTCCTCATCAAGCTGGGCGACAACGTCTCGACCGATCACATCAGCCCGGCGGGAGTCGAAGCCATCACCTACCGCACGAACATGCCGGCGCTGGCCGATTTCACCTTCAGGCGCGTGGATGCGACGTTCGCCTCCCGCGCGAGAGAGGCGGGCGGCGGGGTCATCGTCGGGGCGAAGACATACGGGCAGGGTTCGGCCCGCGAGCAGGCGGCCATCTGCCCGATGATTCTGGGCGTCCGCGCCGTCATCGCCAAGAGCTTCGCGAGAATCCACCGGGCGAACCTCATCAACTGGGGCATCCTGCCCTTGACGTTCACGGACGAGGACGACTACGACAAGATAGACGCGGGCCAGACACTCTCGATATCGAACATCGAGGATTCGCTCGCCACGGGCGCTTTCCAGGTCGAAAACCGCGATACGGGCGGCGTCTTCAGTGCAACGTGCCCGCTCACCGAGCGCGAGCGCCGGATGCTCGCCGCGGGCGGCGCGCTGGCGCTTGCGCGCATCGAGGGGGGAGGCGCAGGCTCCGCAAACCCCACTCAAACGCAGGACGGCGCATAATATGGGCCAAAGAAAATATCCGGCCGTTTTCATGCGCGGGGGCACGAGCCGCGCCATCGTCTTCCACGAGAAAGACCTGCCGAAAGAACAACCGGAAAGAGACGCCATATTCCTGAAAGCGCTCGGCAGTCCCGACCCGAACGGACGCCAACTCGACGGCCTGGGGGGCGGGATATCGAGCTTAAGCAAAATCGCGGTCGTGGCGCCCTCTGCGCGCGCGGACGCGGACGTGGACTTCACCTTCGCGCAGGTGGGCGTTACGGATGAGACCGTGGACTACGTCGGCACCTGCGGGAACATATCGAGCGCGGTGGGGCCGTTCGCCGTGGACGAGGGTCTGGTGCGCGTGGATGAGGGAACCGCCACCGTGCGCGTCTACAACACGAACACGGGCAAGACATACCACGCGCGCTTCCCGGTGGAAGACGGCGCGGCGGGCGTCGGCGGGGCGTTCGAGCTTCCCGGCGTCTCGGGCGCGGGCGCGCGCATCACGCTCGAATTCATGGACCCGGGCGGTGCGGCCACGGGCAAGCTCCTGCCCTCGGGCAACGCGGCCGACACCTTCGAGATCGAGGGAATCGGCGCGATAGAGGTCAGCATGGTGGACGCCACCAACCCGATGGTGTTCGTGCGCGCCGGGGATTTGGGCCTGACCGGCGGGGAAGGCCCCGGCCTCATCGACGCCCGCGTCGAGGTAATGGTGAACCTGGAGCAGATCCGCGCCGAAGCCGCCGTGCGCATGGGCCTTGCACGCGACAGGCGGGAGGCTTCCGAAAGCGTACAGGCGGTGCCGAAGGTGGTGCTCGTCGCTCCGCCGCTGGAATACATCGATCTCAAGGGCGAAATCGTCTCAGCGGAGGATTGCGACATCGCGGCCCGCATCATCTCGATGGGAAAGACCCACCGCGCCTTCGCCTTAACGGGGGCGATGTGCCTCGCCGTCGCCGCGCGGATACCGGGCACGCTGACGCACGAGGCCGCCCGGAGCGCAGAGGGCGACATCCGCCTGGGGCACCCCTCGGGCGTACAGACGATTAACGCCGTGGTCTCTGAAACACCCGAGGGGCCAAAAGCCGAAAAAGTGATCGTCTACCGCACGGCGCGGAGGCTCATGGAAGGAATGGTCTGCGTGCCGCCGGGTTCCTGAAGCGCGCGCAGGGACACGTCCGCGCTCTTTGCCCCTCCGTTGAAAACCCTCGTTTTCACACCGGCCCAATGCGGCTTTCACCCACGTTGAAAAACCCCTGTCGAATGAATTTGGTTGCGCATACGCTTTTGAATTTCACTCCCCCCTTGAGGGTCGGGCTTCCCGAGGGGAAAGCCCGACGAAG
>WTGD01000093.1 GCA_011523725.1 Nitrospinota bacterium | reverse complement strand
GAATACATCACCGACGGTGATCCACTTATCTTCATGGAAAGGCGAGAAATGAGCGAGTACAAGAGCGAGGTTAGGGACGGGATGCGGATCGACTGGGACGTGCCTATCGAGATGGACGACGGCGTCGTGCTGCGCTGCGACGTCTACCGGCCCATTGAGGAGGGCGAATACCCCGTCATCATGAGCTACGGCCCCTACTGCAAGTGGCTTCATCTGCAGGACGGCTATCCCCACCAGTGGAGCCTGATGGTGAACGACTATCCCGAGACCGTCATGGGCACCACCAACAAATACCAGAACTGGGAACTCGTGGACCCCGAGAAATGGGTGCCCGACGGCTACGCCTGCGTGCGCGTGGACTCGCGGGGTGCGGGCCGCTCGCCGGGCTATCTGGAGGTGTGGTCGCCGCGCGAGACGAAGGATTTTTACGACTGCATCGAGTGGGCGGGCGCGCAGCCCTGGAGCAACGGGAAGGTGGGGCTGAACGGCATCTCCTACTACGGGATGAACCAGTGGCAGGTGGCCTCGCTGCAGCCGCCGCATCTGGCCGCCATGTGCGTCTGGGAGGGGGCGGCGGATTTCTACCGCGACCTGGCCCACCACGGCGGAATCGCCTGCCGGTTCTCCGAGACCTGGTACAGGGAGGCCGTCGTGCCCCGCCAGCACGGCAAGGGAGTGCGCGGCATCAAGAGCCGCATCAACGGCGACTGGATATCGGGGCCCGCCAACCTGAGCGAAGAGGAACTGGCTTCGAACAGGAGCGATTTCGGCCGGGATATTCTGGATCACCCCCTGGTGGATGATTACTGGAAAGAGCGCATGCCCGATTACTCCAAAATCAACGTGCCGCTCCTCTCGGCCGGCAACTGGGGCGGCGTGGGCCTGCACCCCAGGGGCAACACGGAGGGCTTCGTGCAATCGGCCACCGACGAGAAATGGCTGGAGATGCACGGCCTCGAGCATTTCACGGAGTTTTACACCGATTACGGCGTCGCGCTCCAGAAGAAATTCTTCGGCCACTTCCTGAAGGGCGAGGACACCGGCTGGCAGGAGCAGCCCAGGGTCCAGCTCCTGGTGCGGCATCCGGGCGAGAAGTTCGTGCCGCGCGCGGAGAACGAGTGGCCCATCGCGCGCACGCAGTGGACGAAGTACTACCTGCATTCAGGTTCGGGCACCTTCAGAGCGGAACCCCAGACGAACGAGCGGACGAAGACCTATGACGCCCTGGGCGACGGCTTGGTCTACATCTCGCACCCCTTCGCCGAGGAAACCGAGATCACCGGCCCCGTGGCGGCCAAGCTGTTCGTCTCCTCGGACACGGAAGACGCCGATTTGTTCCTCACCCTGCGCGTCTTCACGCCGGATATGACGGAGATCGTCTACCGGGGCGCGAACGACCCGCACACGCCGGTGGCCATCGGCTGGCTGAGGGCTTCGCACCGAAAGCTCGATGAAAATCTTACGCTGCCCTACCGGCCCTACCACACGCACGACGAGGCGCAGCCGCTGACGCCGGGTGAGATATACGAGTTGGATGTGGAGATCTGGCCGACCTCCATCGTGATTCCCAAAGAATACCGCCTGGCCTTGAGCGTCCGTGGGCGCGACTACGTCTGGCCCGGCTATGAACCGGCGGCGCCCAAAATATCGGGACGCGTCTACTACGGCGTGGGGCCGTTCAAGCACGACCTGAAAGAAGACAGGCCGACGGATCTGTTCGGCGGAAAGGTGACGCTCCACACCGGTCCGGCGCATCCGTCCCACGTACTGCTGCCGGTGATACCGCCGAAAGGATGATTCCCGACACAAGATGAGAGGTGAGCGATGAGAGGGCGTAAATCGGAAATTGCGGACGGCATGCGGATCGACTGGGAGGTTCCGGTCGAGATGGACGACGGCCTCGTGCTGCGCTGCGACGTCTACAGGCCCATCGGGGAGGGCCGCTATCCCGTCATCATCACCTACGGGATTTACGGGAAGTGGCTCCACTTCGAGGACGGCTATCCCGAACAGTGGCGGCGCATGGTGGAGCAGCACCCCGACGTCGCCGCGGGTTCTTCGAACAAATACCAGAACTGGGAGGTCGTGGACCCCGAGAAATGGGTGCCGGACGGCTACGCCTGCGTGCGGGTGGATTCGAGGGGCGCGGGCCGCTCGCCGGGGTATATGGACCCCTTCTCGGAGCGCGAGACGCGCGATTTCTACGAGTGCATCGAGTGGGCGGGCGTCCAGCCCTGGAGCAACGGGAAGGTGGGGGCCAACGGCATCTCCTATTACGCCATCAACCAGTGGCAGGTCGCGTGCCTGAAGCCGCCGCACCTGGTCGCCATGTGCGCATGGGAGGGGGCGGCGGACTTCTACCGCGACATGAACTACCACGGGGGCATCTACTGCACGTTCACGGAGAACTGGTATCAGAACAGGGGGCGCTCCAAACAGCACGGCCTCGGCGAGCGCGGCTACAAGAGCCGGGTGACGGGCGATTGGGTCTCGGGGCCGGATACGCTGAGCGATGAAGAACTCGGGGCCAACCGC
This sequence comes from Nitrospinota bacterium, assembly GCA_011523725.1. Lineage (GTDB taxonomy): Bacteria > UBA8248 > UBA8248 > UBA8248 > UBA8248 > Bin107. Next base: position 662 of record WTGD01000093.1, on the reverse strand, counting down.
TGCAATCTGGGGGCGGAGATGCGCGCGCACCCGCTCGATGATGAATACTGGCGGGCGAAAACGCCCGACTGGTCGAAAGTCGAGGTGCCTTTCCTGTCTTCGAACAACTGGGGCGGACAGGGGCTTCACCCGAGGGGGAACTGCGAGGCCTTCATGCGCGCGGCCTCAAAAGAGAAATGGCTGGAGAGCCACGGCATCGAGCACTGGACGGAGTTTTACACCGACTACGGCGTTGCGCTCCAGAAGAAATTCTTCGGGCACTTCCTGAAGGGCGAAGACACGGGCTGGAAGGATCAGCCAAGGGTGCTGCTTCAGATTCGCCACCCCGGCGAGAAGTTCGTGGAGCGCGCGGAGAACGAGTGGCCCCTTGAGCGCACGAACTGGACGAAGCTGTATCTGCATACGGAAGGCCACCTGCTCGGCGCGGCCGCGCCGGCCGAGACGGGTTCCGCCACCTACGCCGGCCTGAGCGATGGCGTCACGTTCGTCTCGCCTCCACTGAAGCGCGAAACCGAGATCACCGGCCCCCTGGCGTCGAAGCTGTGGGTATCCTCTGCGACCGAGGACGCCGACCTGTTCCTGGTTCTGCGGGTGTTTACGCCGGATTTCAGGGAAGTCACCTTCCAGGGGGCGCTCGACCCCCACACCCCGGTGGCCCAGGG
>WTGD01000055.1 GCA_011523725.1 Nitrospinota bacterium | reverse complement strand
ATCTGCAGCTTGAGCAGAGTCGCGGCGCTGAGGCACTCGAGCTGCGCGTCCCGCCCATCGGCCGACTCCCTCACGCGAACGTCAATCTGAAAGTAATTACGCGTGGCTATTTTCCCGAATGCGTCGGAATTCGCAGCCGCGACCCAGACCGGCTTGATCTTGTTGAGCACGTCGACGGGCGTCCCCCGCCTCAGGGCGATGCTGTACATCCCGCCCATCGGCAACAGGGCCTTGAGCGCGGGGATGAAGTTGGCGATGGTGTAGGCCTTCCCGTAGTTGGAAATGTCCAGATCCTTCGGCCCCGTGTGCATGAGGTTTCTCAGCTTGCCGGCGCGCAGGAACTCGACGTGCTCGTGCACGCCGCCGCCTGCGATGTCCACCTCGCCCTGCAGTCCCGCGACGGTGGCCGGTTTTCCACCCTTGTACGGCACGAAGCGCAATTCGATGCCCGCTGCGTCCGCGACGGTGGCGCCCACCTCGTGCCAGATGCTGCCCACGCCCGAAGTCGAAATGGTGAGCTTGCCGGATTTCTTCTTGGCCGCGGCGACCACGTCGTTAAAGGTCTTGAAGGGAGAGTCGGGCCGCACCGACCAGCTCGCGAGCGAAGCAGCCGCCGCGAAGTGCTGCCAGTCCACCCACGCCGCCGAATCCGTGTATCCCATCGGCCGGACGAACTTGTTGTAGTTCCCGGCGCCCAGCCAGGTGTAGCCGTCGGCCGCCTTGTTGAGCACGTAGCGGGTGGCCACGCCGCCCACCGAGCCCGGGCGGTTGATGACGTTGACGGGCCAGCCGGTGGTGCGGGCCATCTCGCCGCACAGGGTGCGGATGACGGTGTCCGTGCCGCCGCCCGCGGCGTACATCACCACCCCCGTGATGGGACGAGCGGGCCATTTCATTGCGTCCGCCTTGCGCGTCGTCAACACCATCGGCGCCGCGGCCACGGCGCCGGCTACCCCAAGGGTCTGGATGAAGCTCCTGCGCGAGAGATCGGATGATTCGGGAATGATGATTTCGGGATGCTCATGAGACTCTTTCTTCGACATGATGCTCTCCTCCGGTTGAAATGAAACGACCGCCTGACATCAGACAACGGCCAACCACGACCCCATCGGGCGCACAATCCACCCAGAATCTTGATCCTTTCCTATTTCATTTTTTGACTGGGATTGATCCTAGAACGAAAGACGGTTTCCGTCAAACTTGAGTTCGAGGCCCGCCGGTAAGCCCGACTTCCGCGAGCGATGTTTTCATGTAGAATCGCGCTTTTCGGCGGAACGGGGCGTGGCCGTTCATCGGATCGTCATCCGTTCCACACCCAATCGTAACCCGGCTGTGATAAAATGCCGTGAGCGAGAAAAGCAAGCTGAATCCCAACTCATCAGAAGGAAACGCGAGATATGAGGCTAGGCGTATTGACGGGGGGCGGCGACTGCCCCGGCCTGAACGCGGTCATCCGCGCGGTGACGGCGTCGAACTTTCACCGGGGAAGCCATACGCTGGGCATCCGCCGGGGCTGGCGCGGCCTGGTGGACGGCGATTTCGTGGAGATTACGGGCCCGATGATCTCCGGCATCCTCGACAAGGGCGGCACCATTCTGGGTTCCTCGAGGACGAACCCCACGAAGGACCCCGCCCTACTCGAGAAACTGAAGGAAAACTGGCGCGCCTCGCGCATCGACGGCCTCATCGCCATCGGGGGCGACGACACGCTGAGCGTCGCCGCTTATCTGAGCAAGGAAGGCTACAACGTCATCAGCGTGCCCAAGACCATCGACAACGACATCGGCCTCACGGACTACTCGTTCGGCTTCCACACCGCCGTCGGCGTCATCACCGACGCCATCGACCGCCTGCGCACCACGGCGGAGGCGCACGATCGGGTCATCATCCTGGAGGTGATGGGACGCCACTCGGGCTGGCTCGCCACTTACGCGGGCATCGCCGGGGGCGCGGACCTCATCCTCGTGCCCGAGAGGCCCTTCGACATCGAAGAAGTCGTCGAGGTTCTCAAGGCGCGCTTCGCGCGCGGGCGCAACTTCGCCAACGTGGTCGTGGCCGAGGGCGCGAAGCCCGAGGGCATCGAGAACTACATCACGCGCAGCCAGGAGGTGGACGATTTCGGGCACGTGCAGCTCGGCGGCGTCGGCGAGTATCTTGCTAAAGAAATCGGAGACCGCATGAGCGTGGACACGCGCGCCGTCATCCTGGGGCACATCCAGCGCGGCGGCTCCCCCGTGCCCTACGACAGGGTGCTGGCGACCCGCCTGGGCGTGCGGGCGAGCGAACTCGCGCACGAGGGGACCTGGGGCGTCATGGCGGCGCTGCAGGGGCGGGACATCAATCCGGTGCCGCTGGAAGATGTTCTCGGCAAGGTGAACACCCTGCGGGAGGACTTCTTCGACGCGGCGGAACTCTTTTTCGGGTAGCCGGTCTCGCCCGGCCTCAGACACGGACGGCCTCCTTCTCCACGTAAGGGCGTATCTCAGCCCGCACCATTTTGTCCGTTGCCAAATCGACAGGACGGCCCAGCAGATCCTCGATGTAGAACTGCGCGCCGAAATATCCCTTCGACGTCGCCCGCCCCTCGAAGCGCACCAGGACGTCGAGGTCGCTGTCCTCCCCCGCCTCGTCTCGGGCGAAGGAGCCGAAAATGGCGAGTTCGGCGACGCCGAAGCGCTCCGCGAGAATCGCCTTGTGCGCCCGGAGAATCTTGAGGACTTCGTCGCGCTTCGTCGGGGCGTCCGTGGATTCGATAAAAAGAGTCCTGTGGTTTTTGCGTTTTCGCGTCATGACCCGTCCCTTCCGAATCTCCGGTCACGGCGGATGGCTGCGCGTTCCCATCATACCGCACCTTCCTCATACGCTATCGTATTCGAGAAGAAAGCCGTCCACAAGTTCGTTGAACGCGGTGTCCATCTCGCAGAAGCCGGTTGACTCGGCGAACGAATGCGCGGCACGCCGTCCGCGGGGAGCGCGGCGCAATCTCCCCCTTCATCCCGCGCAGGCGGACGCGGGGATCCGTCAAAGACAGGGGGGATGACGGTTTTTGCAGGGGCGGTTCGCGAACCGCCCCTGCAACTCCCTCGGAGTAGCGAACGCTACCTCCCCGGTCGCGTCGAACCCTCATTCCTCAATCGGGTTCGACCCCCAACCCCCCTTGTCGGGGTTGTTGAAAAAGTCATAATTTCGAGATCCGGC
>WTGD01000236.1 GCA_011523725.1 Nitrospinota bacterium | reverse complement strand
ACCTGAGCCAATAGGTTCAAGGCGAATCGGTCGTATGCGACAGAGTATAGCGTATAGTCAGCACGAGTGTCTTTCCCAGGTAGGGGAGCGGCGCCGCTTTTCGCACCGCCTCCAAGGAGGCGTCGTCCAGATGGGCGTTGCCCGAGGTCTTCTTGATTCGCAAACCCGCAAGCCGCCCGTCCGGCAGCACCCGGAAGCTCACGGTGGCCGCGCCCTCCGCCCCCGATTCGCGCGCGAGTGCGGGATAATGCTGGTGGCGCCTGATGCGCCCGAGGATGGCCTGAAGGCGCGCGTCCGCATCCATCCCCACCCGCCGTTTCCGGAAGGTGAAGGAGGGCGCCTCAGACGGCGTGTCCACGGACGTTTTTATCTCCTGGGCGGGGAGCGGCGCAGGGGTGGAGAGAAGAAAGAGCGCGAGCGCGATGCGGGCAAGGGTGTTTCTCATTCTTCCCCCTCCATCGCGCGCAGGATGAAATGCCGCTCCTCCCCGCCGTTCACCGGCAGGATCTCGGCATGCACCCCAAACGCCCGTTCGATGAGCCGAAGCGTCAGGACGCTCCCGGCTTCTCCCTGGGCCAGTATCTCTCCCTGGTGGAGCAGGAGCAGTTCGTCACAGAAGCGGCCCGCGAGGTTGAGATCATGCAGCGAGGCGACCACGGTGCGGCCCTCAGAAGCCTGCGCGCGCAGGATGGCGAGGATGTCGAGGCAGTGTCTCACGTCCAGGTTCGCAAAGGGCTCATCGAGTAGCAGCACGGGCGTTTGCGCGGCGAGCGTTCTCGCGATGAGCACGCGCTGCAGCTCACCGCCCGAGAGTTCGTTGATCGCGCGGTCCGCCAAGTCTGCCGCGTCCACGTCGCGGAGCGCGGCCGCCACCGCCGCGTGGTCGGCTTCGGTCTCGGGCGAGAGTCTGCCCTGGTGGGGGTATCGCCCCATCATCACCGTCTCATCGACGCGGAAGGGAAACGCGGGTTCCTGTTTCTGGGCGAGATAGCCCACGCGGCGGGCGGCTTCTCGCCTGTCGAAAGCGCCGATGGGTTCGCCCTCCAGCGTAATGCGCCCGCTCTTTACGGGCGCGAGGCCCGCGAGCGCGCGCAGGAGCGTCGTCTTGCCCGCGCCGTTCGCGCCGATGACGCCCGTGAGCGCGCCCGGCTGAAAGGAAGCCGAGACGTCCTGGAGCACCTCCCGCCCGCCTAGTTCGACGATAATGTTTTCCGCCTCGAGCCGCATCAGAAGGTCTCCGCGCGCGCGCGATTCTTGACGATCAGGTACAGGAAAAACGGCCCGCCGATGCTCGCGGAGAGGACGCCCAGGCGTATCTCCCCGGCGGGCGAGAGCGTTCGCGCGAGCAAATCCATCCCCATCACGAAGACGGCGCCCACCACCATGCTTAAAGGCAGGAGTCTCCTGTGGTCCGGCCCGGCCAGCATCCGCACGATGTGGGGGACGAGCAGGCCGACGAAGCCGACCACGCCCGCTACGGCGACCGCCGCCCCCGCCGCCGCCGCCGCGATGACGAGGATCCACGCCTTCGCCCGCGCCGTGTCCACGCCGAGCGCCATGGCGGATTCTTCCCCCGACATCATGAGGTTCAGCTCGCGCCCGAAGAACGCGGCGGCGACGCCCGAGGCGGCGAAGAAGGGCGCGATGAGAATCACGTGCTCCCATGTGCGGTTCGTGAGGCTCCCCATGAGCCAGAAGAGTATCTGGCGCGCGATCTCGAAATCGCTCACGCTGTAGCTGAGCACGAGCGTCGTGAGCGCGCCCGCAATCGAGTTCATCGCCATCCCGCAGAGGATGAGCGCGCCCAGGGGCGTGTGCCCCTTGTGCGAAGCGACGAGCGAGACGAGCAGCACCGTCACGAGCGCGCCGACGAAGGCGCTCAGGGGGACGGCCCAGAGGGAGGCGGCGCCGAGTCCCAACGCGATGGCGCTCGTAGCACCCAGCGCGCCGCCCGTGCTGACCCCGACGACGACGGGGCTCGCCATCGGGTTTCGGAACAGGCCCTGCAGCATGGCGCCGGAAAGCGCTAACGAGGCGCCGACGAAAGCGCCTGTGAGCATGCGGGGAATCCGGATGTGCCAGACGATGGCGCGCTCGTGATCGGATACGCCCGCCGCCTCCATAGGCAGGAAGCCCAGTTCGCTCAGGATGACTTTAAGGATTTTCTCGGAGCCGATTTCCGCCACGCCCAGGCGGACGCTCAGCGCGGCGAGGAGCAATGCGGCGGCGAAAAGCAGGGCCATCAGGGCGTATTTCCTCATCGGTAAAGCCCCCGCACCAGGTCGTCCAGCCCGTCGACGATGTACTGGGACACGCTCGAAAAACGCGGGTAGGGGATCTCGACGATCTTTTTCTCCCGCAGGGGGGCGTAGACCCCGTTCGCCCGTATGACGTCCTTCATGCCCGCGCCCGATCCGGGGTTCGCCCCCACCATGATGACGTCGGGGTTCCAGGCGATGACCTGTTCCGCCGACACCCTCCTCGCGCCCCGGATTCCCTTTTCTGCGGCCACGTTCACGCCGCCCGCGAGGCGGATGAGCGCATCGTGCGAGGTGCCCCCGCCCGTCACCCAGCCGCCGCGTACCAGCGTGAGAATGCGCGGGGGGCGCGTATTATTCGGGATGCGCGCGCGTATGGCGCGTATTCTTTCCCGTGCGTCCTTGATGAGTTTTTGGGCCTTGTCCTCTTCTCCAATCAGGCGGCCCATCTTCTCGATGCTCTGGAAAACGTCCGCAACGCCGCTGAAGGCGGAGAACTTCGAGACGGGTACCCCGGCCGCGCGCAGGTGGTTCAGGAACGCGGCGCTCGAGTATGAGGCGACGAACACCACCTCCGGCCTTAAGCTGATGATGCGTTCGGGCGTGCTGTCGATGAGGGGAATGCCGCGCGCTTGAGCGGCGACGTTGGAATAGCCCGGATGTCCGGCCAGCTTGTGGAGTCCGACGATTCTTTCTCTGGGCGCAAGCGCCATGAGCATCTCGGCGGTGGCGAGCGTCATGGCGATCAGGCGCTCGGGCTTCCTGGCGGCGCGGGCGGGTGCGGACCCTTCCACGATAGAGAAGACCGCAGCCCCGAAAAGAGCCGCCGCCAGGAAGTAAATTTTGAGCTTACCGCATAATCGCATCTATCATCCTTTGCGCAAAGTCCCGTCTCGCTCCTCGATTTTCACGATTTCACGGCCCACGCGAGCTTCAACACCATGGA
>WTGD01000281.1 GCA_011523725.1 Nitrospinota bacterium | reverse complement strand
ATATGAGGAGAAACCAATATCCCCCTCACGCGCTTGGAAATAATTCTGCCGATGGCGACCAGCGTATAGGCCAGGAGTTTTTCACGAAATTCACCCGCTTCGACCTTGCGGTAAAGCGCGTCAGGGTCTTTGAATCCGTAGCGTTCGAAATTGGTGAATTGCGGTGAAATGCCCTCCCGGCAATCTGCGGCCAGGACGATCACCCCGCCGTCGCGGCAGACGACGTCCGCCGCGCACACGGCTTTGATGGACTGGCGCAGATCGATGTCAGAGGGATAGGCTTCCGCGACGACGACTTCCGCCTTGTCAGGGATCGACGCGCCATATAGATCGAGACATCGCTCACAGCCCGCCTCGTGGGCCGCTTCCACGTCTCCGGCAACGGCGTCGTAAATTCTTTCCTCATCCATCATGATCGTGTTGACGATGAAGCGCAGCCCGGCCTGACGCGCAATGCGAACGAAGGCCTCTCTCACCTTGTTGTCGAAGTTGCCAAGAATTTCGCTCATCTCGTAATCAAGGGCAGCCCAATGGGTCGCCTCTATGGTGGCCTCGCCGCAAATGCCGGGCATTACGCTTTTCGCCCCACCTGAGAAACCCGCCGTCGCATGAGGAATGATGCTACCGACGGATATGATGAGATCCACCCCCAGGATTTCTTTGTTCATCAGCACGTCGAAGCCCAACTCACTCCTGCCCAGTGAAGTCAGTTCGGCGGGATTTTTCCATTCGTGGTTGAGAATCTCGAATCGCGCGATCAGCTCATCACCGAACTTGCACCGTATCTCTTCATCCGTCATGGCGCGGTGTGTGCCCAAACCGATCAGGATGCGGACCGATGGATCTCTGACACCCGCCTCGGCGAGTTCCTCCAGAATGATGGGGAGCACACGATGCAGTGGGGTATGGCGCGTATTGTCGTCGGTGACGATCAACACCCTCCGGGCACCTTTGGAAACCTCCTGTAGAGGGGGAGCGCCGATCGGGTTTCGAATCCGCTCCCTGAGAGCTTCATCGTCGAGGCCTGCGCCTTCATGCAGGGAGGGGCCATAGACGCCCACCAGCCGCCTATCTTCGACTTCAAAGTCGTCGAATAGATTATTTGTCAATGATATCTCGGCCATCAGCCCGTCTCCGCCTCATTGTTCCGCCACAATTCGGAATCCGGGGATGAGAAAATATCCACCCATTCCGCACGCCAATTCTTGCTGCTCCTGTAGTAGCAATGCGCAAACTCTGCGACGGCTTCCCGCGTGCGGCCATCCTCCCACCACGAATCGACATCGGGCCAGATAGCGTTCAGGTGTTTCGCCGCGCTCTCGCCGGATGAATGATAAACGCTCACGCTCGAGAGTTTTCTCAAGTAGGGTTTCGCATGATTCGAAACTCGCCAGGCGTTTCGATGGCCAAAGAAGAGGGTCGGGATGCCCGCCGCCATCGCGAAGGCCGCCGTCGTCCCTGGACAATCGAGAACGCAAACGCCACATCCGGCCAACGCGGACGAGAGCCTGCTCGGCATGTATCGCGCCAGTTTCCCCTGAAGGATTCTTACGTCGGGATATCGCTTTTCGATGTATTCCTGATCATAGAGATTGTTTCTTCTGCGCACATACGGCCTGTACCACAGGGCGGTGCGAGGAATGTCGCTTAAGTGTTCGATGAAACTCGCCTTCTCACGCATATAGAGCGGTGTGTCTTCTAGAAGGCAGTCCGCCGCCAGCCACTTGAGATGGGTAGTGAGTTCGGAGCTGACCAGTATGATGGATGAGCCCCGTTTTTTGCTTTGCCTCATCTTTGAGAGAAAAGGGGAGGCCGCCGGCGCGGCGCTTACCCGATAGTCGGATTGTCGCTTCCATCCCCACGATATGAACCGATCGGCCGTCTCATACTCTGCAAGTTGATGCCAGGGCGCCGATTTGATGATGCCGTAGTTCCCTCCGTGCTGATTGATGATCAGCCTCACAGAACGATTTTCGAAGAGAGCGGCCACGTAGAAATTCGACTGATCGTCATTGCCCAGATGGCCATAGGCGATGGTGTCCGTCCAAGGCGCCGTCGCCTTCACCTTGAGCAGGGCTTTTTTCTCGTTTTCCAAATAACGCTCCGTGAATATCTTCGGCATGGTCTCCAAAACGAGTTCATCCAAAACGCTCAGGAAAACCCCGGCTTCCTCAGCGGCGATGTTTTGAACCGATTGGAGTTCTCCAATCACATCTTCTTTGGTGAGGCGTGCATTTCCCGCCTCAGGCACCTTCTGAAACGCTCTCGCAGCCTCCCTCCAGCGTCTTCTGCCTCGAAATAGCATGCGCAAGGATATATAAGCGGCATCCATCGGACTTAAGCCGTGCACTTTATGAAACTGCACGTATCCCATGTTGGAAAACAGAATACTCGCCCATCGATACACCTCCATTTTTCTTTCCACTTTTTTGAAAACGGCATAGTTTTCCGTTGGTTGCTTGCCCGGGGGGTGGTCTGAGGAGAAATACAAATCTTCCGGGGCCGGAGCGCCCTCTCGGACCACCCAGCCCCGAGGCTGGAATACGCGAATAAACCTGCTGAAGATCCGCCGGTTCATTGGATCATCGATCATCATCTGGTTGAAATGAGGCGTCGTGATGGATGAGAGTGTCTCATCGCGAGGCGCGAGATAAACCAGATACGGAACGCCGCTCCTGACTCGATTCCGAATGCGCAAAAACCGCTCGAATGCGCACATGACCAGATTGACAAGCCAAGGCATCAGCAAGATACGCCAGTAGCGATTCGAATAAGAACGCCCGTGGTATTCGTTTTGCCTCGAGGCCAATCGAAAAATATAAAATTCACAAACCTTCTCCAGTCTCCTGGAGACGGAGTGAACCTCTGCGCTTCGGAGTGGAGGCTTGATGCCGTATTTTCGCCATTCCCACCCGAAAAACTGGGACTCCGAGAGCGACCAGGGTCCCAGATGCTCGGCTAGTCGTTCATCCGGGATGGAATCGATTTTCGTCAGAATGAGTTGTTTCATGCGTCGGGCACTTTTTCCTACGCCTCATCGCATACGCATGAGGCGTGAACGGAGTTACGGCGCTGATGGCCGTCCCCCCAAGGCGCGCGTTGTTACACCCTCGCGCCGCCCGACTTGACGGGAAAGGAATATGGGTTCTCTGGTTGGCGTCCCCAAGGGGATTCGAACCCCTGTTGCCGGCGTGAAAGGCCGGTGTCC
>WTGD01000071.1 GCA_011523725.1 Nitrospinota bacterium | reverse complement strand
GGGCGTCTCTTCTCCTCTCCCATAAAGAGCTATCTCGGCAACCTCGAAGAGAAAGGCTTAGCGGTTTTCGTCCAAGGAGAGGTGGGTCTTGCGGCCACCGACTGCCGGGAGAAGAGGGCGGCGGGATGCGAAAACGCATGGGTCCCGGCTATCCAAAAGACTTGAAATCAGGAGACCTCGTCCAGCCGCCGCTTTCCTCCTCCAGGGCGCCGGCAATTCTGTAGAGGGCGGCTTCGCTGAAGTCCGGGCCGACGAGCTGCACGGCGAGCGGCAGCCCGTCTTCGGTGAAACCCCAGGGCAGGGATATCGCGGGCGCGCCCAGGGTGTTGACCCAGCGCGTGAAGCGCGTGAGGGAGGCGATCAGCCCCCCGGCTTCTGCGCGCGCCTGCGCGTGAGAGGGCGCGGGAGTCGGCGTCGTCGGGCCGGCGAGAACGTCCACGGCGGAGAACACCTCGCTCTCGTAATGGCGGATCAACGCCTCGCGCCTTGCAAGCGCTGTGCGATATTCGGCCGAATGAACTCCGCGGCCCGCTTCCAGGCGCATCAGAATCTCCGGCGTCACCCGATCTTCGTATTTCTCCAGACGCTCGCCGTGTATCATCAGCGCCTCGTATTTGAAGATCGTGTTGGCGAGTTCCTCGAGCTCTTCCGCGCGGGGAGGGGGCATCGCGACGAGACGCGCGCCCAGGCGTTCGAGCGCCCCGCATACCTCCGCATAAGCCGTTTGCATCTCCCCGGAAACACCGCCGAGCGCCGCACCCTCGAGAACACCCACGCGAACGCCCGCGATGCTCTCTCCGAGCGCCCGGGTGTAATCGGGGGCGGGCCGCGTGCTCGCGCTCGCGTCCAGGGGGTCCGCGCCCGCGATGGCGGAGAGCACCAGCGCGTTGTCCGCCACCGTTCGCGTGAGCGGGCCGAAGGTGTCGAGCGTCCAGGATAGCGGCATCCCCCCATGCCGGCTCACGCGGCCGTTCGTGGGTTTCAGGCCCACCACGCCGCAAAACGCCGCCGGCAGGCGGATGGAGCCGCCCGTATCCGTGCCGATGGCGGCCAGCGCCAATCCGCCGGCCACCGCGCACCCCGACCCGCTGCTCGACCCGCCCGTAACGTAACCCTGCTTCCAGGGGTTCTGCGGGTCTCCGAAATGCTTGTTGCGCCCCGTCGGCCCCATGGCGAGTTCCGCCATGTTGAGTTTTCCCATGTTGACGGTCCCGGCTTCATCGAGCCGCCGCCAGACGCTCGATACCGCGTCCGCGGGCGGATCGTCTTCGAACATCACGCTTCCGCAAGTCGTGGGGGTTCCCGGAATGTAGCAGAGGTCCTTGTAGGCCACGGGAACGCCGTCGAGCGGGCCGATTTCATCGCCGAAGCGGAACCTTCGCTCGGATTCCCGCGCCGCCCTGCGCAACTCTCTTTCGCTGACGTGCAGATAGGTCCTCAGGTGGAGATTCCACTGCTTGATGAGGGCGAGGGCGTCGTCGACGACTTCGACCGGCGAGACCTCACCGGCGCGGTAGGCATCACGCAGCGCCGTTATCGTCCACTCGTTCATCGGCAGGTTCCGGGGAAGGGGGGCCGTGGAAAAAGCCTCCCCGACGAGGGAGATAAAAGAAAGCCCCCTTGAGGAGGGGGGGCGAAAAACCCTGTTGCAGGAGCGGTGGCATGGAGGTTCACGCGGCGCGGGCGTGATGGTTTTGTAGGGACAGGCCTCCGTGCCTGTCCTGCTTTCCGTGGTTGTCTTTCGTTAGGACAGGCACGGAGGCCTGTCCCTACGGTGAACAATTCAATGATCGGGATTCCCTTCCCCTCGAAAGGATTTTCGATAGCCCTCCTCGGAGGGATTTTTCCGACAACCCCGGGAACAGGGCCGGGCGGATCATCCGCTTCCCGGGTAGCCGGGCGCCTGGAGGACGCGCGTCATCTGGTCCTGATGAAGGAAGTCGTGCGTGCCCGAGTAAACGATGCGATCGTAGATGTTGAGGTCGCCGTAGCGGAAATGCGCATGCGTGTAGCGGCTCATGTCGGCGCCCCGGTGGGGGAGCATCATCTGGTGAACCGCCTCCCTGTTGGGCAGGAGCCTGGCGATCATCTCGCGGAAATCGCCTTCGCCTTTCGGGATGAGGAAATCGGGCGCCGGAACCCGGCCCTGCTCCCTGCGCCGGAGCGCCTCGCGGCTCATCTTCTCGGGATTCTCGGGCGCCGTGTCCCACGAGCCGGACTCCACAGCCTCCGTGAGATTCTTTTCGAGGGAGCGCGCGTAGTAAGCGTCCGTCAGCAGGATGTGCTCGAGATTCTCATGCAGGGACCATTCGCCGTCGGGAGGCCGCCAGTGCACGTGGGTGGGGTCGACCCCCTCCAGAAAGGAGATCAGGTTTCTTCTGTCTTCGAAAGCCGAGTCGAAGGCCTCATCGAACATCTCTTCGGGGGTCATCGTCATTGTCCTTCACTTTGGGAAGCGGGAGCGTATTGCGCCGCCCGGGCGGTTCTCAGGAATCCCTCCCGGCACCGGGAGAGCGCACCTCGATGTCCAGCCATTCCTCCCACAGCTTGATGAGCGAGGCGTATTCCTCCGCCCCGTATCCTTTCTGAATCGCCATTTCGTAGACGTGATGCGTCGCGCTGGCGATGAAGGTGGGAACGCGGAGCTCGCGGGCCAGCTCGAGGCAGAGATCCGAATCCTTCGTCGCGAGATCGGTCGTCATCCCGGGCGTGAACTCCCCCGGCAGGATGTGCTTTCGGAGCCTGTCCTCCACCTGGCGGCTGCGGCCCGAACTGACGGCGATGACGTCGCAGAGCAGATCGGGGTCGGCGCCCGCCGCGACGCCCAGGGCCATGGCTTCGGTCAACGCAGCGAGGTTCACGTGCGAGAGCATGTTGTTCACGACCTTGAACAACATGCCCATGCCGGACGCGCCGCAGTGAAAGATGTTTTTTCCGAAATGCGCGAGAAGGGGCTTGAGCTTCTCGAACCCCGCCTCGCCGCCGCCCACCATCAGCGTGAGGGTGCCCGCCCGCGCTCCCTGTACGCCGCCGCTCACGGCGGCATCCATCAACTCGGCCCCCTGCGCGCGCACCCTGGGAGCCAGCTCCTTGATGAGGGAAGGGGAGACGGTGCTCGTCTCCGCCAGGAGCGCGCCGTCGCGCGCGCCCGCCAGAATCCCCTCCTCGCCCAGAATCACTTCGCGCGATATGTTCGGGTGCGGCAGGGACGTA
>WTGD01000225.1 GCA_011523725.1 Nitrospinota bacterium | reverse complement strand
CCTACGACGTGAGCCTCGTTCGCCGGGGCGAGATACCCATGTCGCCCGAAACCTGGCTCGGCCAGCGCTACCGGGGCCACATCCTGGGCTTTCCCTCCGTGGACGTGAAGAGCATCGGCGCGGGGGGAGGCAGCATCGCCTGGGTGGATGAGGGCGGACTCCTGCACGTCGGGCCGCAGAGCGCGGGCGCGGAACCCGGACCCGCCTGCTACGGCCGGGGTGGGGCGCGCCCCACCTTGACGGACGCATCACTGGTACTCGGCCACATCGATCCTGACTATTTCCTGGGCGGGGCGATGACGCTTAAGCCCGCTGAAGCCGAAAAGGCCATCACCAGGGACGTGGGCGAACCGCTGGGCCTTTCGCTTCAGGAGGCGGCCTCGGCCATCCTGCGGCTCGCGACGGAGAACATGGTGGGCGCGATCGAGGAGATCACCATCCACCAGGGCATCGACCCCAGGGGCGCGGTTCTTATAGGCGGCGGTGGTGCTGCGGGACTCAACTCGGTCGCCATCGCCAAGCGCCTCGGCTGCCAGGGCCTCGTCATCCCCGAGGTGGGCGCTGCGCTTTCGGCCGCGGGCGCGATGATGAGCGACCTGCACGCCGATTACCGCTCGATGTTCTTCACCGTCACGGACCGGTTCGACTTCAAGGGGGCGAACGAGACTTTGCGAACGCTCGGCGAGCGTTGCCGCGCCTTCATCAAGGGCCCCGGCAAGGGTGCGGTGGAGAGCGCGACGGAGTTCTACGTCGAGGCGCGCTACAAGCACCAGATATGGGAGATCGACCTGGGGCTGCCCATCAACCGCTTCCGCTCGAAAAAAGACGTGGAGCGCACGCGGGCGGCGTTCGACGAGGTGCACGAGGAGGTGTTCGCCTTCCGCGACCCCTCATCCGAGGTCGAGTTCGTGGGCTGGCGCGCCGTGGCGCGGTGCAAGCTGAGAAAGGGCCGCTTCGGCAGGCTGGTGCGCGAGGCGATCCACGAGACGACGCTGCCCAAGAGGCGGGAGGCCTACTTCGCGGGCAAGGGACTCGTGAACGCGCGCGTGGCGGCGTTCGATTCCATGAAGGCGGGGGAGGCGATGCGAGGCCCCGCCATCATCGAGTCACCGTTCACGACGGTGGTCATCGACCCCGGCGCAAGGGCCGAGCGCACGAGAAGCGGCAGTCTGTTCATCACGCTCTAGGAGCAGGATATGGCGAGAGCAAAAACGAGACGCGCGAAGCGAAAGACGAAACTCGATCCCATCACCCTGGCGGTGCTGCACAAGCGCTTCGACGCCGTGACGACCAAGATGGCGAACACGCTCCTGCGCACGGGCCGATCGGGCGTGCTGAACCTCGCGCGCGATTTCTCCACCTCCGTCGTGACGCGCGAGTGCGAACTGCTGACGGGCGCGGAATCGCTCCCCATCCACCACCTGAGCGGGGCGGACCTGATGGCCCGCTCGATGATGGATCTGCATCCGAACTTGAAAAGGGGTGATGCGTATCTCCACAACTCGCCCTACCACGGCTGCTCGCATCCTGCGGACCACACCATCTTGGTACCCGTTATCGACAAGCGGGGCGAGCACCAGTTCACCGTGTGGGTGAAGGCCCACCAGGCGGATTGCGGGTGCAGCCAGCCCACCACCTACATGGGCCACGCGCGCGACGTGTACGAGGAGGGCGCGCTCATCTTCCCGCCCACCAAGGTGCAGGAGAACTACGAGGACAACGAGGACTTCATCAACTTCTGCCGGATGCGCATTCGCGTGCCCGAGCAGTGGTACGGCGACTACCTCGCCATGATCGGCGCAGCCAGAATCGGCGAGCGCGAGGTGCTCGCCATGGGGGATGAGTACGGCTGGGAGACGCTGCACGACTTCTCGAAAGAATGGTTCGACTACAGCGAGAAGCTCATGGTCTCCGCCATCCGGAAACTCCCCACCGGCGACGCCACCACCCACAGCACGCACGACCCCGTGCCCGGCACGCCCGAGGAGGGCATCCCCATCACCGCGCACGTGCGGATCGACAACAAAAAAGCCACCATCGAGGTGGATTTGCGCGACAACCCCGACGCCATGCCCTGCGGCCTGAACCTGAGCGAGGCCTGCGCGCGCACCGGCGCGATGATAGGCGTGTTCAACAGCATCGACGACATCGTGCCCACGAACGCGGGCAGCTTCCGCCGGGTCAACGTGCTCATTCGAGACGGTTCGGTCGCGGGAGGCGGCAAGCACCCCACCTCGATGTCCGTCGCCACCACCAACCTCGCCGACCGCGTGACGAACCCGGTGCAGCGCGCGTTCTCGAAGATCCAGGACGGCATCGGCCTCGCGGAATGCGGGCCGATTTTCCCGGCGTCGATGGGCGTCATCTCGGGCTTCGACCCCAGGAACGACAACGAACCCTTCGTGAACCACCTGTTCCTGATGGTCACCGGCGGCGCGGGCGCGGGCAAGACCGATGCCTGGCTCACCATCTTACACGCCGGCAACGCCGGCATGTGCTTCGTGGACAGCATCGAACTGGACGAGCTCCACTTTCCCATCTACATCAAGACGCGCAGGCTCATGCCCGACACCGAGGGGGCGGGCCGGACGATAGGCGCGCCTTCGGGCTACTGCGAATACGGCCCCGTGGGCGGCGGGGACCTGGAGGTCGTCTACGTGTCCGACGGCGCGATAAACGCATCGAAGGGAACGCTCGGCGGGCTGAACGGGGCGGCTTGCAAGAACTTCCTCATGCGCACGGACGGCTCCCTGGAGAACCTGCCCGCCTGCGCGGACATCATCCTCAAACCCGGCGAGAACGTGGCGTCCTACTGCACGGGCGGGGGCGGCTACGGCCCGCCGCACGAGCGGCCCGTCGATAAGGTGCGCGAGGACGTGGAGGAGAAGTGGATCACCAGGGAGCGCGCCTGGAAGGTCTACGGCGTCGCAGTCGACGAGCAGGGCGAGGTGGATGCGGCCAGGACGAGGCGTAGAAGGAAGCGGTTGAGTGCGAAGTAAGGAAATTCGATTGAAATTGTAGGGGCGGTTCGCGAACCGCCCCTACTTTTTTGCGTATCCCTTCGCTTTCAGCCTGTAGGGACAGGTCACGACCTGTCCCTACTTTTAGGAGCATCTCAAGGGCTATGGGGCGGACACTCGGGTCCGCCCCTACGGTCTTCGCCGGAATGACGATACTAATCCCGCGCGATAATGGCGCGTGCGGTTGATGAACGTCCCCTACGAT
>WTGD01000304.1 GCA_011523725.1 Nitrospinota bacterium | reverse complement strand
GTGTAGGGACAGGCCCCCGTGCCTGTCCCCGTGAAACGCAACCACGGGGATGGACATATCCGATACGGGCGGCCACGGGGGGCCGCCCCTACGGGTACACAAGCCTCAATCCCCGAAGAGCGACCCTTGAAGCCGGGGCGGTTCCTTCTCCTCCTCATATCTTTCGATGCACGCCGCGTCGTCGTTCCTCGGGCTGTTCACCCGCTCGCTCACCGGATAATACGCGAAGGCGTCCGATGGATACGGTTTGAGCAGCGGCTGGAGGGCCTTCGTGCGGTTCTCGCGCGGGTTCAGCCAGTCCGCGTAGGACGCCTCGGGCAGGATGACGGGCATCCGGTGGTGCAGCTTACTCAGCTTCTCGTTCGCTTCGGTCGTGAGGATCGTGCAGGTTTCGAGAACGCTCCCGTCCGCTCCGGTCCAGCTCTCCCAAAGGCCCGCGAAGGCGAAGGGTTTTCCGTTTTCGAGATGAATGAACCAGGGCTGTTTTTTCCGCCCGCTCCCCGACCACTCGTAGAACCCGTCCGCGGGGATGAGGCATCGCCTGTAGCGGAACGCGGCGCGGAAGGCGGGCTTCTGGGCGGCGGTCTCGGAGCGCGCGTTTATCGTCCTGGCCCCGAAATCGGGGTCTTTCGCCCAGAAGGGCACCAAGCCCCAGCGGGCGAGGGCGAGTTCGCGCGGCTTGTTCTCCCGGGAGCGGACGATGGCGACGTCCGTACCCGGCGAGACGTTGTAGCGGGCCGGAACTTTGCCTGCGCTTTCGGTGTTTTCCAGCCCCAGGATCTCCGCGAGCCAGGGGATGGCTTCGATGAGGGTGAAGCGTCCGCACATCGCCTACAAACCCCGCCAGGCGACGCCGTTCACGACGCCCTGAGGCGCTTCCCCGCTTAAGGCGCGGTGGATGTTCTCGAAGTAGATCTCGATTTCCCGGGTGATGTTCTCATCGTCCCCGCCCGCGCAGTGCGGCGAGGGTATGACGTTGGGCAGCCTAAGCAGGGGGTGTTCGGGGGGAAAGGGTTCGGGGTCGAAGACGTCCAGCCCCGCGCCGCCCAAGTGGCCGTCCGATAGCGCGCGGTACATCGCCTCCTGATCGATGAGCGGCCCGCGCCCGATGTTCAGCAGGTACGCTCCCCTGGGGAGCGCGCGAATCTCCTCCTCGCCGATGATGCCGCGCGTCTGCTCGTTCAAGCTCACGCCGATAAGGAGCGCGTCTGTGTTTTGGAACAACTCCTCGCGCGCCACGGGCCGCGCGCCGAGCGCCTCGTCCACGGATTCGGGCAGCGGCGTTCTGTTCCAGTACCGTATCTCCATCCCGAACGCGCGGGCGCGCAGGGCCACGCCGCGCCCGATGTCGCCCATCCCCAGAACGCCCAGGCGCATCCCCCGGAGTGGGGCGATGCCCTGCGTCTGCGTCCAGTTGAACGCGCTGCCGTCTGGCCTTCGGGGGGACGGGGGATTGTCAGACCCCTCGCGGGAGGCGCGGGTCGTTTCTTCAAAGTTTCTCGCGAGTGCGAGCATCATCATCATGGTGTGATCCGCCACCGAATCGGTGATCGGCATCGGGAAGGTCATCACGGACACGCCTGCCCGCGTGGCGCGTTCGATCCGGAGTTTCTCGAAAAAATAGCCGCCCGCCTGGATGAGCTTAAGCCTACTGGCGCGCTCGTAGAAATCCTCAGGCAGCGGATCGTTCTCGCACAGGAAGAAATCCGCCTCTTCGATCGCCGCCATCCGCTTTTCGGCGTCGGGTTCGATGATGAGTTCAATCTTCTCTTCATCCAGCGCGCGGGCGAGGCGCTCTCCGATATCGGGAGAGAAGGGCCTGCCGCGCAGGGCGCGGATGCAGGGCAGCATGCGTGCGACGACGCGGACCCGGCGCATGGCTTATTCCGTCTTCTTCAGGAAGCCGAAATCGCAGCCATCGGGCGCCTGGAGCACGTTTTCGATGAACAGCCTGCCGTAGCCCCTGTCGTAGTGAGGCGGGCCCGGCTCCCAGGCGGCGCGGCGGCGTTCGAGTTCATCTTCGGGGACGTTGAGATCCAGCCTCCGGTTCGGGACGTCCAGGGTGATCATGTCCCCGTCGCGGACCAGGGCGAGGGGGCCGCCCGCCGCCGCCTCGGGCGCCACGTGGAGCACGATGGTCCCCGACGCCGTTCCGCTCATGCGCGCGTCCGATACGCGCACCACGTCGCGCACACCCGCTTCGAGCAGCTTCCTGGGAAGCGGCAGGGAGCCCGCCTCCGGGAAGCCGGGCGCGCCGATGGGGCCGGTGTTCTGCAGCACGAATACGCTCTCCGCCGTGGCGGGGAGGTCGGGGTCGTCGATGCGCTCGATCATATCCTGCTGGGATGTGAACACGACCGCAGGCCCCGTATGGGTCAGCAAATCGGAGCCTGCCGCCGACACCTTGATGACCGCCCCATCCGGCGCGAGCGAGCCCTTGACGATGACGAGGCCGCCTTCTTCCGAAATCGGCTCCTCACGCGTGTAGATGACGTCCTGCCAGGGCTGCGCCCCTTGGACTTTTGCGAGGTTCTCCGTCACGGTCTCTCCCGTCACGGTGAGGCAATCCCCGTGGAGCAGGGGTTCGAGTTCCTTCATCACCACCGGGATGCCGCCCGCGGCAGCCAGGTCTTCCATGAGGTATTTCTTCCCCGACGGGCGGATGTTGCCGAGCATGGGCGTGGTGCGCGAGATCTCATCGAACAGCGATAGCGGGAGGTCGAGCCCCAGCCTTCCGGCGATGGCGGGCAGGTGGACGACGGCGTTCGTCGAGCCGCCCACGGCCATCAACACGCGGATGGCGTTTTCGAACGCCTCGCGCGTCATGATCTTCTCGGGCGTGATGTCCTTCTCGATCAGGTCGACGATGCGCCGCCCGCTTTGTTCCGCCAGCCGCATGCGGTTCGAGTTCACCGCCGGAACCGCCGCGAGACCGGGGAGCATCATGCCCATCGCCTCGGTGAGCGACGCCATGGTGCTCGCCGTGCCCATCACCATGCAGGTGCCCGTGGATGGGAAGAGCGACCCCTGAACCTCCTCGAGCCTGTCGTCGTCGTAGTTGCCCGCCCGGTATTCGGCCCAGGTTCCGCGGCAGTCCGAACACGCGCCCAGCACCTTGTCCTCGAAGCGTCCGCCGATCATCGGACCCGCCGTCACGCAGATCGCGGAAATCCCCCCGCTGGCCGCGCCCATGAGCTGCGCGGCCAGGGTATTGTCGCAGCAGCCGAGTACCGCCACACCGTC
>WTGD01000200.1 GCA_011523725.1 Nitrospinota bacterium | reverse complement strand
CAGGATGCGCCGCCTTCTTCAATTCAGCCCATACACAACTTCTGAACGTAACTCCCCCCCCCGCCTCACCCCTCCACGCGCGTCCCGCTGTCGCCGTCGAAGATATGCGCGTTTTCCATATCGAAGAACACCCGGATGTTTTCTCCCACCTGGGCGCGGAAATGGCCTTCTTCCTTCACGGTGAGGACTTCTCCTTCGATATCGAGTGCGACGAAGGTGTCCGACCCCAGGGGTTCGACGAGTTCCACCCGGCCCTCGGCGGAGACGGAATGCGCGCCATTGTCCTGAAAGCCCAGGTGTTCGGGGCGGAAGCCGAGGGTGTAGGCCTCTCCCTCCCGGCACGCTTCCGGCAGGGGGAAGCGCAGGGCGCCCGCTTCGAGTTCGAGACGCCCGTCTGACCCGTGCGCGCGGCCCTCGATGAAGTTCATGGCCGGGCTTCCCAGAAACCCCGCCACGAATCGGTTCACGGGCCGGTCGTAGAGTTCGATGGGCGGCCCCACCTGGAGTATCTTCCCTTCGTCCATGACGACGATGCGGTCCCCCATCGTCATCGCCTCGGTCTGGTCGTGGGTGACGTAGATGGAGGTCGTGCCCAGGCGGCGCTGGAGCTTTCGTATCTCGGCCCGGGCGGTGACGCGGAGCTTGGCGTCGAGGTTGCTGAGCGGCTCGTCGAACAGGAAGGCCACCGGGTCGCGCACGATGGCCCGGCAGACCGCCACGCGCTGGCGCTGGCCGCCGGAGAGCTGGCGGGGCTTGCGGTGGAGGAGGTCTTCGAGCCCCATGAGGGCGGCGGCCTCCTTGACGCGGCGGTCGATGTCGCCTCCCGAAAGCCGCCGGACGCGCAGGCCGAAGGCCATGTTCTCGTACACCGTCATGTGGGGGTAAAGGGCGTAGTTCTGGAACACCATGGCCATGTTGCGGTCCTTGGCGGGAATCTCGTTCACGCGCTCGCCCGAGACGCGTATTTCGCCGCCGGTGGGAAACTCGAGGCCTGCCACCATGCGCAGCGTCGTCGTCTTCCCGCAGCCCGAGGGCCCCACGAGGACGAGGAACTCCCCCTCGGCGACTTCCAGGTCGATCTCGTCCACGGCGCGCACGCTGCCGAAGTGCTTGCTCAGGTTCTCGAGGCTGATGGTGCTCAAGCCGGCTCCTCCATCATCGCGCGCCGCGCCCCGACCGCGGCCATTACTTCACGGCTCCGGCCGTTAAGGCGCGGATGAGGTAGCGCTGCATGAAAAAGCCCACGAGCAGGGCGGGCAGCATGATCAGCGTCGCCAGGGTGGACATGTCCTGCCAGAAGACCTGCATCTCGCCCATGGTCTCCGCCAGACGGACGGGGATGGTGCGCGCGTGCACGTTCGTCAGCATGAACGCGAACATGAACTCGTTCCAGGCGAGCAGGAAGACGAAGATGGAGGTCGCCGCGATGCCCGAAGACGCGAGGGGAAACGTCACCCGCGCCAGGGTGCGCAGCGCGCCGCAGCCGTCGAGCGCAGCGGCCTCTTCGAGCTCCTTCGGTATTCCGTCGAAAAACGCCTTCATCAGCCAGGTGCCGAAAGGGATGTTCAAGGCGGTGTAGATGAGGATCAGGATGAAGCGCGTATCGAGTATCTGGAGGTAGCGGAACAGCAGGTAGAGCGGCACCACCGCGGTGACGGGCGGCAGCAGGCGCGTGGCCAGCATGAAAAAGAGCAGATAATTCGACGCCCGGAAGCGGTAGCGCGAGAAGGCGTAGGCCGCTAAGGATGAGACCAGCAGGGTGAGGAACGTCGTCACCACCGCGATGAAGGTGCTGTTCCAGATGAACAGCAGGGCGGATTCGTTGCCCAGGCTCAGGAACTTCCAGTACGAGGAGAAATCGGGACTCACGAAGACCTTGGGCGGAATGGAGAAGATGGCGGTCTCGTTCTTCACCGAGGTGAGCATGATCCACAGGATCGGGAACAGGCTGAACGCGAGCAGCACCAGCATCGCCCCGCGCGCCGCCGGGAAGGAGGGGATCCCCGGCCCGATCTGCTCTTCGCCCCGCGCCATCGCCTAGCCGTCCCTGTCCTGGATGAGCCGCAGGTAGGCGAACGCAATGCACGCGCCCAGCACGAGGAGGACGACCGAGGTGGCCGCCGCGTTGCCCACGTCGAAATAGCGGAAATAAATGCGCTGGATGAACAGGCCGTAGGGCATGGTGGACGTGCCCGGCCCTCCCTCGGTCAGGATGTAGGGAATGTCGAACACCCGCAGCTTGAAGATGGTCTGGAACAGCAGCGCCACCACCAGCGGGGGGAGGATGAGCGGAAAGGTGATCCGCCGGAACACCTGCACCCGGTTCGCGCCGTCCACGTGGGCGGCCTCGAACACTTCGTTAGGGAGCGCCGTGATGCCCGCCAGGAGGATCATGGTGACGAAGGGCGTCGAGCGCCAGACCTCGCAGATCACGATGGCCCAGAAGGCGGGGCCGGTCTCGGCGAGCCAGTTCACCTTGGCGACGCCCACGAGGGTGATGAGGAGGTTCACGATGCCGATGTCGCGGTCCCACATGAGCCGCCAGCCGAGGCCCACCGCGATGGGGGCGACCATGTAGGGGGTGAGCAGAAAGGACGTCATGAGCCGCCTGCCGCGCACCAGGCCGTAGAGCAGCAGCGCGCTCGCCACCCCGATGATGAATTCGAGGGCGATGGTCGCCACGGTGAAGCCCAGGCTGAAGCGGGTCACCTGCCAGAAGTCGGGGTCGAACGTGAGGAGGTGGACGTAGTTCGCGAAGCCGACGAAAGTGGAGAGATGCGGCGTGGTGAGCCGCCATTTCCACATCGAGAGGTAGATGTTGTAGATGGAGGGATAGACCAGTATCCCGCCGAGGACGGCGAAGGCGGGCGCCATGAGCAGGTAGGGCGCCAGCGCCTGTTTTCTCGCGGGAGTGAGCCACCCTCGGCCCCGCCGCCTCGTTCCCTGAACGGCTCCGGTATTCACGTCCCTCTCCGTTCCTCCGCCGGCCGCCGGGCCTGTCCTGACGTGTTGGTCGCCGTCATCCCGTAGCCGAACAGGTTATTGCCTGTTCGGGGTCGCGACCTGTCCCTACAGAACCCATCGCGCCCACTCGCGCCGCGCAGGCTTCCCCTGCCTTGAAAACCAACCCCCCCTACCCCCCCTTGACAGGGGGGTATAAAAAGGCGATGCGCCCACCGGGTAGAGGGGCTTTTGTTTTTTCTTACCCCCCTGTCAAGGGGGGGTAGGGGGGGTTGTACGTAGGGGCG
>WTGD01000017.1 GCA_011523725.1 Nitrospinota bacterium | reverse complement strand
AAAATAATCATATTTTCCGTAAAATTCGATAAATTCACGGGGTTTTTCGATAAATTCCTGAAAATTATTTTCTTTGTAATTGATTGTAATAAAAGGAGTTATCATATAAAACTGAGCGTATCACACTCAGATCCGGCGGCGAAAAAAGTTTTTCGCCACCCGCGCATTTCCCCGCAACTGCCCGCATTTGGATCACGGGTCAATCCTCGACGGCAGGCCGCCCAGCTCGCGCAGCACCTCGTAGAAGGCGACGGTGTCCTCTTCCGCGTAGCCCCGCTCGTAGGCCATCTGCAGGACCTGCGACCAGACGTTCGTGAACAGCATGGGCGAGCCGTGGAGGCGGCCCTGCTCCAGCATGAGGCGCGAATCCTTGAGGGAGGTCTTCACCTGGCCCTGCTTCGAGTAATCCGCGTGAATCATCTTGGGACCCTTGTCGATCATCGTCTTGGAGGAGCACGCGCCGTCCTTGAGCACCTCCAGCAGGTTGTCCATCTCGAGGCCCACCTTCGTGCCGAGCATCAGCCCCTCGGCCAGGGCGAGCCGGTTGCCCGCCAGGATCATGTTGATGACGAGCTTCGTCCGCGCGCCCGAGCCCACCGGCCCCATATGGTAGGCCGCCCGGCTGAAGCCCGCGAAGACGGCGCGGCAGGCGTCGAAATCCTCCGCCTCGCCGCCCGCGATGACCACCAAGTCCTTCTCCACCGCCATGGTGCTCGTCCCGCTCACGGCGGAGTCGAGGAAGCGGATGCCCCGCCCGGCCAAATCTTCCGCGAGGCGGACCGAATCCTCCGGACGCGAGGTCGTCGTGTCGAGAAGGTAGAGGCCCTCTTTCGCTCCCTCGGCGACCCCGCCTGCGCCCAGAGCCGCCTCGCGCACGACGTCGCTCGTGGGCAGGGAGGTGATCACGAAGTTCACGCCGTCGGCCGCAGCGGCGGGCGTCTCGACGGGGTGGCCGCCTTTTTCGCTTAAGTCGTCCATGCGCGCGGGATCGACGTCGAAGCCCTGCACCTCGAAGCCGGTCTCTCGCATGTTCTTGATGAAAGCCTGGCCCATCAGCCCCATGCCCACGATACCCACGCGCTGCGACATACTCGTTTCTCCTTTCATGGCGATGAATTTCGCCCCCTTTTAGGGCTTTCCCGCACAAAGAACAAGCGCCGCGGCCCTCGCCTCGCGACCCAGGGGCGATCCCAATCGCCAATGGCGCTTTCGCAGCCACGCCCGCCGTTGTATTCTCTTTCCGGGAGCGCATCGGTGCTGGTGTGCCGCCTGGACTTCAAATCCAGTGGACGGGGCTAATCACTTCGTCGGTGGGTTCGACTCCCACGCGTTCCCGCCGCTGAAACCCCCTGCATCACACGATGGTCAAACCGCCGTCGAGCACCAGAACCTGGCCCGTCATGTAGGACGAACGGGGCGTCACCAGATACTCCATCGCGTCGAGCACCTCATCGACCCGGCCGAACCGGCCCATGGGGGATTTGCGGTAGCGCTCCGCCAGGTTCTCGGGGTCGCCCTCTCCCTGGGATTCCCTGAGCCTCGTCAGCACCGGCCCCGCCGCGATGGCGTTCACGCGGATGTTCGAATCGGCCAGTTCGACGGCCAGCGCGCGCGTGAGGCCCTCGACGCCTCCCTTCACGGCGACGTAGACCACGCGCTCCTTCGCCGGCGTGCGCGCGTAGAAACTCGACATGTTGACGATGGCGCCGCCGCCTCGTTTTTTCATCGCCGCCGCCGCGCGCTTCGCGCACAGGATGCCCCCCTTGAGGCCCACGCCCAGCGCCAGGTCGATCGTGGCTTCCTCGACCTCCGCCAAAGGACCGTTCCCCCGGATGACGGCGCAGTTGATCAGGAAGTCCACGCCGCCGAATCTCGCCACGACCGCGTCGAAGGCGTCCTCGACGTCTTTCGGATTCGAGATGTCCGCCTTGACGCCGAGAACGGCGCCTCCTGATTCCGCCTCGAGGCTTCGAAGACCCTCTTCGTTCACGTCCAGGGCCGCCACGTTTGCGCCCATGCCCGAAAAACGGCGCGCGGCTTCCGCACCGATTCCACGGGCCGCGCCCGTGATGACGAAAATTTTATCCTTTAGCTCCATGATGGATTTCCCGCGGCTCGCCGCTCGATGAGGGGAGCAATCCGGCTGTTCACAGCGCCACCACCCCCTCGCCCCCGGAAATATCGAGCCTTGTCCCCAGCTTCTTTGAGAGCGATTCAAGAGTACCCAGAATTTCCGCCGATTTCGGTTCCTCAGGTCCCGGAATCCGGGGACTGCCGTCCGCATCGATCAACACGGGCGATACCGCCGCCCTGTCGAGCACTCCGCCTCTCAGGGTCAGCTTCAGGCAAATCGACTCACGCGCGGTGGGCAGGAACATCGGGTGGTCGTGATCCAGCACGAAGTTGCCGAGCGCGTAGAAAACGGGCTTGCCGCGATACACCTCGACCCCCTGCACGATGTGGGGATGGTGGCCGACGACGACGTCCACCCCCGCCTCGATAGCCGCGTGCGCCGCCGCCTGCTGGGAAAGGGTGAGCGTGCGGCTCTGGCTCGCGCCCCAGTGGAACGAGGCCAGAAGGAAATCGACTCTCGGCCGCGCGCGTTCGACATCGGCGACCATTGCCGCCAAATCCTCTTCATTGACGTAGGGAGGGCCGTAGAGCGCATCCTGCCGGATGGGCGCGACGCCTGGCTTCGAAGGGCCTGCGCCCCAGCCCAGGGGGAGTTCCAGCACGTAGGACAAGAACCCGTATCGCACGCCCCCTCGTTCGATGACGGCGGGCGTACGCGCCTCCTGGATGTTCCGGCCCGCGCCCGAATATGCGATTCCGTTTCGCTCGAGCAACTCCATCGTCTCGACGAACGGTTCGACCCCGTAGTCCATGCAATGGTTGCTGGCGAACGCCAGGACTTCGAAGCCGCCTTCAAGATAGCCCTGAATCATCTCCGGGTCGTGGCGCATCACGATCTTCCCGCCCGCCGGCGCGCCCAGATACGACATCGACGCCTCCAGGCCGCCAAAACGCAGGTCAGCCGCTTTCAGATACGAGGCGGCTTTCGAGAAAGTGTTCCGAGGCTCGGGGCGGTCGATCTCCATGTCGCCCACCACGACGAGGATGGACTCTTTATCCGCTAAATCTTGCACTTCATCCGGCAACAGCCACCCCCGCTCTTGAAATACCGCGCATCCCTGCCCCCTTCCATTCAAAAGGACGAAGGAGGGGTCCTATTTCTTGTTTTCCCGCTCCAGGTAGGAGAGATACACGGCCGCGCTGTCCAATTCTCCATTGCCTGCGCGCGCGCCTTCCCTGTACAGCGGCGCGCATGCGTTGCCCACGGGCGTCACGGCGCCGTTCCTCCTGGCCAGTCTGAGGCCAAGCCCGATGTCCTTCCGGATGACGTTCAGGGTGCTCCGGGGACGGCGATACCGGCCCCGCACCATGATGCCGCCGTGGCCATGGAACCCGCTCGAGTCGCCCGCACGGCTTCTCTTGAGCGTGTTGAACAAGAAATCTTTCCCGAATCCGCTGCGCATCCCCAGCCTTAAGCCTTCGGCGATGACGCAGCGCCCCATGGAGGTCATGTAGTTCACGACCACTTTCATCGCGGCCCCCGAGCCTGACGGCCCGCAGTAAACCTGATCGGACAGCATCATCTCCAAAAGCGGCGCCACTTTCTCGTAGACTTTCCTGTTCCCACCTACGAGAAACAAGCCTTCCCGATTCGTCACGTGGTCGCTATTGCCGCTCACGCTGGCGTCCAGGTAGGGAATTCCCCTCTCCCGGCACATTCCCGCGTGTTTTTTCGAATCCTCCGGATCCGAAGTCGTCGTGTCGAGCACGACATCCGGCGCCAGTTCCGGGGAACAGGCCAGATAACCGTTACTCCCCCGCGCGGTCTGAAGGGATATCTTCGAATTGGGAACCGAGATGAACACCACTTCGGCGGCTTCGGCCACGGCGCGGGGCGATTCGAGGGTCTCTCCCCCCAGGCGCTTGAACTTGCGCATCGCCCCCGGCAGCACGTCGGTTCCAACGAGGCGATGGCCGTCTGCGATGAGATTCCTGGAAAATGCCTGGCCCATGAGGCCCAGGCCGATGAAGCCGATGGTTCTTTTCGTACTCTTCTTTTTGGGCATCTTGCCCCTCCCATCCAGCGATAGTTTGGAAAAGCGCGAAGCAGGAGATACGAGGGACTACTCGCTCACGAGTTCCACTCTGTATCGGTGCTGATCTCCGCGGTAATAGATCTGGGAGAATTCAACAGGCTCTCCGCTTTTGCTGCGCACGAAGGTTTCCACGTACAAAACCGGCGCCAGGACGCCGATGGAAAGATGGTCCGCGACGTTGCTCTCCGCGATGCGCGCCTCGAACGTCTGCTGAATCTTGCCCAGCGGGATGCTCAGCCGACTCTTCAGGATGTGGAGCATGCTGCGGGTGCGAATATCTTCTTGCGGAATGTCTTTCGCGAGCTTTCTGGGCAAGTAATTCATCACGTAGCAAAGGGGCGTTTCCTCCACCATCCTCAGCCGCTCAACCCTGCTCAACTTCTCCCCATCGCCCAGGCCGAAGAATTTCTTGAGCCGGGCCGAGGCGTCCACTTCTTCCGCCGATATGACCCGCATGTCCTCCCCGCCCGCATCCTCCTCCCAGACGAGGCCGGTGAGTTGAATCATCTTCGATTTCACGCCCCCGTGGTTCACGAACGTGCCCTTGCGGCGCTCGCGCGTCACGAGTCCTTCTCTCTCCAGTATGGCGAGGGCTTGCCGCAGTGTGACCCGGCTGACGCCGAAATGCTTCGACAGGTCCAGTTCCTTCGGGAGTTTCATGCCCGCGAAGAGTTCTCCGCTTTCGATTTTGCCGCGCAAGAGATTCGCGATTTGATAATAGTAGGGGATGAACTCATTCGAAAACGGTTTTTCCGCGCTCAGTTCCCGCATTCTCTCCTCGCTTTCCAAGTACTCGTAAATCGGCGGATTTCGAGTCTGGAGCAAGACGCAAGTTTCACATATCGCAACTTCGTTGAAAATAGTCCTCTTTGCGAAATTAACGCTTGCGAATCTTAATGGTATTAAATACAATACCATTATTCAAGATTTAATTGCTCGTTTCATATAAGGTTCCAGGGGCGGGAATTGTTTTCACCGGCATCGGGAATACATGATTTTTCGTTCACGAATTGGATGAGTTCCGCATGAGGCTCGAAGGACGCGCCGCGCTCGTCACCGGCGCAACGCGCGGTATCGGCAAGGCCATCGCTCACGCACTGGCGCGAGAGGGCGCCACGGTCGCCGTGCACTACCACGCGGGCGAGGCGGCGGCGCAGGCGACGGCCAACGCGATTCGAGACGGAGGCGGCGGCGCGTTCAGCGTTCAGGCCGACGTGAGCCGCCATGACGAGGTGGCGCGCATGTTCGGGGAATGTGAGAAGAACATGGGCGGCGTGGACATACTCGTAAACAATGCGCGGCAATTGGTGAAGGGCAGAACCTTCATGGAGATGAGTTGGGAAGAGGACTACGAGCCCCAGATTCAGGTGATGCTCAAGGGCGCTTTCCACTGCTGCCAGGCGGCGCTGCCGGGCATGCGAGAGCGGGGCCGGGGCCGCATCGTCAACGTCCTCTCCACCGTTTTGGGCGAGAAGCGCGCGCGCACGAACTCCTACGGGGCCGTAAAGTCCGCATTGCTCTATTTCTCGCAAAACCTGGCCGTGGAGGCGGGCCCCTACGGCGTCACGGTGAACATGGTCTCGCCGGGCCTCACGGAAACGGAGCGGCCCATCCTCCACTCGGACGATTATCAACGGGAATACGTCGACGCCATCCCGATGAAGCGCCTCGGACGCTCCGAGGACGTCGGGGGCGCCGTGGTGTTTTTCTGCAGCGATGAGGCCGACTACGTGACGGGTGTGAACATGGCCGTCTCGGGCGGTAAGGTGATCTTTTAACGGTGCGCAACGCGAAGGAGAGGAAAGTTGGGTTTATCGACCAAAGAGCGTGACCGCCGCCACGCGAATCTAAGGGCGGAAATGGAGCGCGAGGGTATGGACGTTCTCGTCGTCTACGGCAACAGCGGCCGCCAGGGGCCGCGCACGGGCAACCTGGCCTACGTCAGCAATTTTATCTCGTTCTCCGGCCAGCAGATACTGGTCTTCCCGCGCGAGGGAGAACCCGTGCTGTTCGTGGGGGTGGAGAACCAGAGAATCGAATCCTTGCGAAACGGCTGGATCGCCGACACGCGCTGCGAGGCGCTCACCCCCGTTCCGAAACAGGCGTGCAACTACCTGAACGAAATCACCTCCTCGAACTCCAAGATCGGAATCTCCTCGCTCGCTCTCATTCCCGTGGCCTGGCACCAGCAGCTCGTGGATCAGGTGAGCGCCGCCGAATGGGTAGAGGCGGGCGAGTTGATCTGGAAGCTGCGCCTCGTGCAGAGCGACGAGGAAGTCGAAATATCGCGCCACGCAGCCCGGCTCGGCGACAAGGTGTGGGATCACCTGTGCGGCTTCATTCGCGAAGGGGTGACAGAACTCGACATGCGCGCCGAGATGGACCGGGCGATCATCCCCGAGGGCGGGACGGAGAACTTCAACATGATGGGTCTGGCGAGCATGGCGAACGGCGGCGAAGCGCCCTGGGGCTACGTCATCCCCCAGACGGACAGGCCCATCAAGCAGGGCGACGCCGTGCTACTGGAAATCTCCCCTCGCGTTCGTGGATACTGGAACCAGATTGTACGGGTTCTGGCGCTGGGCGAGGCGGAAAAATGGCTGGTCGACGCCCACAAGGTGGTGCGCGAGGCGCGCGACGCCTCTTTGGAACACATGAAACCGGGGGAGCCGATGGTCGGCATGGTCACGGCGATGAACGACGTTTTCGAAAAACACGGTTACGAGGTATGGCCCTACGGTCTTGTACACCTCACGGGCCTCGACCTCACCGATTACATGATCACGCCGCTCTCCGAAGGCGATCTGGAGCCCGGCATGGTGGTCACGACGCACCCCATGTTCAACTTAGGCCCCAACCGCCAGATTTTCTGGGGTGAAACCTATCTGGTCACGGACGATGGCCATGAACCGCTGAACACGAGTACGGATGAATTGGTTTGTCTCTGACGGCTTGGTTGATTCTTACTAAAAGGAGGAACACGAGATGAAGAGGCTATGGCTTTGGATGGTTGTTCTGTCGTTGCTGCTCCCCGCGGGAGTGAAGGCGGCGCCCAAGGGGAAGGTGGTGCTGGGGATGGCCGGCGCACTGACGACGTTCGATCCGCACACTTTCAGTTCTCTGCCGATCTCCATGCACCACCCCAACGTCTTCGAGACGCTGCTCGCGCGCGCTCCCGACGGATCCATGACGAACCAGCTCGCCGAGAGCTACAAGATGGTGGCGCCCACAGTGTGGGAGTTCAAGCTGCGCAAGGGCGTGAAGTTCAGCAACGGCGACCCCGTGAACGCGGAGGCCGTGAAGTTCAGCTTCGAGCGGATTCTCGACCCCAAGATGAAATCGAGGCAATACCGCTACTTCAAGAGCATGGCGAAACTAGAGGTAGTCGATGAGCACACGGTCCGGATCCACACGAAAAAACCCGACCCCATGCTGCCGCCGTTTCTGGCGATCTACGGCTTCATCGTGCCGCCCAAGTATTACAAGCAACACGACAAGAAGCACCTCTCCCGCAACCCGGTGGGCAGCGGGCCTTTCGTGATGAAGAAATGGCGCAAAGGGCAGGAGGTCGTCTACGAGGCGAACCCCAACGCCTGGAGAAAACCCAGGGTGAAGACGGCGGTGGTGAAGTTCATCCCCGAGTCCACCACGCGCGTCTCGGCCCTCATCTCCGGCGACGTGGACGTCATCGACAACCTGCCTCCGGCCCTGAGCGAACGCGTTCGGGCGAGCGGCAAAACGGACGTCATCGCCAAGCAGTCGCCGCGCACGAACTACATCCTGATGGTCATCAAGGAAGGCGCGCCCTGGATGGACGTGCGCGTGCGCCGGGCCATGAACCTCGCTATCAACCGCGAGGCCATCACCAAGAACGTGATGATGGGCTTCGCCAAGTCGGTGGCGATCATCCAGGGTCCCGCGAGCTTCGGCTTCAACCCCGAACTCAAGCCCTATCCCTACGATCCCGCCCAGGCGAAGAAGCTGCTCGCCGAGGCCGGGTTCGCGAAGGGATTCTCATTTGACGTGTACATCCCCCGCGGCCGCTTCATGATGGGCAAGGAAGCGCTCGAGGGCATCGCCGGCCAGTGGGCGAAAGTCGGCCTCAAGGCGAACGTTCGCGTGATGGAATGGGGCGCGATGAAAAAGATCATCTTCAGCAAGTACAAGAAAAACGTGAAGCCGTTCCTCTACTATCTCGCGCGCATGAACACGGCCTTCAGCGCTGAGCACATGTTCGCAGGCGCGATCAGCAGCCGCTCGGCCTACGGCGGATTCCGCGACAAGGGAGTAGACGCGATGATCAACGACGCGCGCTCCACGCTCGACAACAAGTCGCGCGAGAAGAAATACCAGGAGATCGCCCGCGTGCTGCGTCACGAGAAGGTGCCGATCGTTCCGCTGTATCAGACGTTCCGCATTTTCGGCGCGAACAAGAAGATAGACTGGAAACCGCGCGCCGACGGAAAACTGATAGCCGCTGAGGTCGGCTTGAAGTAGATTCAAATCTTTGGTTCAAGGCGAAGCTCCGGCCGGGCGCGGGTATGAATCCCGTCCTGGCCGGAGGCGTTCGCGAAACGCCTGCCGTTGGGTGACTCTATGGCCGGATATGTCGTAAAGCGCTTGATCCAGGCAATCGTCCTGCTCAAGTGCGTCATGATCATCGTGTTTCTCCTGCTCCACATGACGGGCGACCCCGTCGTGGTGATGCTCGATACCGATGCGACCCACGAAGACATCGAATACATGAGGAAACTCATGGGGTTCGACAAGCCCCTCTACGTGCAGTACTGGCGTTTTCTCCAAAACGCCTTGCAGGGGAATTTCGGGGAATCCATCGAACACGGCGAATCGGCCATGGGTCTCGTTCTGGAGCATTTCCCGGCAACGATAGAAATGGCGGTAGGCGCCTTCGCCTTCGCCGTGCTCATCGGGATTCCCTTCGGCTGCCTGGCGGCGTTCAAGGAAGGCTCGTCCTACGACAAAGGCTGCGTGGGCGTCACCGTGCTGATGCAGGCGGTTCCCGATTTCTGGCTGGCGATCATGTTCATCATGTTCTTCTCGGTGACGCTGGGGCTTCTGCCCTCTTTCGGCCGCGGAAGTTGGCAGCATTTCATCATGCCAGCATTCGCCGCCTCCACGTATCACCTCGCCCGGCTCGCAAGGCTCATGCGCTCCCAGATGCTCGAGGTGCTGCGCCAGGATTACATCATGACAGCAAGGGCGAAGGGACTGAGCGAAAAAATCGTGCTCATGGTACACGCTCTCAAGAACTCATCGATCCCCATCGTGACCGTCATGGGACTGGATTTGGGCATTCTCCTCGGCGGAACCGTGATCATCGAAGTCGTTTTCGCGTGGCCGGGAGTCGGGCGGCTGGTGGTCGATTCGATCGCGAACCGCGATTTCCCGATCGTCCAGGCCGCCGTGTTCCTTCTCGCTTCAGGGTTCGTGCTGATCAATCTGGCGGTGGATCTGGTCTACGCCTATCTCGATCCGAGGATTTCCTACGAATGAGAGAACAGGCGATTGCGATTCAGGAATCCATGGAACTCGAAACGCTCCCCGAGCGCCCGAAGATATGGACGTCCTTGTGGAAGGACAAATCGGCGCTGCTGGGCTGCGTGATTCTCTTATCGGTGGTGGTGATGGCCGTCTTCGCGCCGCTTCTGGCGCCCATGGACCCCCAAGCGCAACTGCTGGACAGAAACTTAAAGCCGCCCATGTGGTCGGACGGCCAGCAGATCTATCTGCTCGGCACGGACCACTTGGGGCGGGATTTTCTGAGCCGCCTCATATACGGCGCGCGCATCTCGCTGCTGGTGGGGTTTTTCGCCGTTTTGCTCACGGGATGCTTTGGTCTCTGTGTGGGACTGGTGGCGGGTTATTTCGGCGGAAAGGTGGATTTCCTGCTCATGCGGCTCGTGGACCTGGTGCTCTCGTTTCCGTTCATCCTGCTGGCCCTGGCGACCATCGCCATCGTGGGGCCGAGCCTCGTCGTGTTGATACTCGTGATGTCGATGCGCATCTGGGTCATCTATGCCCGCGTCGTGCGCGGCGAGGTGCTCACGCTGCGCGAACAGGAGTTCGTCCAGGCGGCGCGGAGCATCGGCGGAAGTCATCTCCGCATCATCGCCCGCCATATTCTCCCGAACGTCCTGGCGCCCGTCATCATCATCGCGTCGCTCTATCTGGGACGGATGATCATCATCGAGGCGGGCTTGAGCTTCCTGGGTCTCGGCGTTCCGCCGCCCACGCCCACCTGGGGCGGCCTGCTCAGCGACGGCAAGGTGCATCTCTACACCTCGTGGTGGGTCGTCACCTTGCCCGGCCTGGCGATTACGGTGACGGTTCTGGGGGCGAACCTGGTGGGGGATTGGCTGAGAAACGTGCTGGACCCGCGCTTGAAATCGTTGTGAGTTCGATAAGTTATGAGGAGAGAAACGAGATGAGCGATCCACTCAAGGTGGCCGTGGTCGGGCTGGGACGCTGGGGCAACACCCTTGCGTCCTATATCGAAAGAACGCCCGGGATGAAAATCACCACGTGCTTCACCAGAACGCCCGAAAAAAGAAAGGCGTTCCGCGAGAAATTCTCATGCGGCGAGGAGGCGAGCTACGAGGCGGTCGTGCGGCATCCCGAGGTGGACGCCGTGGTCATCGCTGCGCCCAACAACAAGCACGCGGAACTCGCCATGGCGGCGGCCGAGCAGGGGAAACACGTGTTCGTCGACAAGCCGATCGCCGCCTCCCTGCCCGACGCCCAAAAGATGATACGCGCCTGCGAAGACGCGGGCGTCACCCTGGCGGTCGGCGCGAGTTCGAGATGGCTCCGCGGCCACCGTCTCTTCAAGCAACTGCTCGATGAGGGAACCATCGGCACCCTGGCGATGGCCGAAACCAACTACTCGAACGACCGGGGGCTTCACTACACGCCGGACAACTGGCAATGGTACAAGGAAGGCTCCCCGGGCGGCCCGCTCCTCCAGGTGGCCATCCACCAGGTGGACAACCTCTTGTATCTCTACGGACCCATCAAGCGCGCATCTGCGGCGTTCAGCAAGGTGAAGACGAAATCCGAAATCCCCGACGTGAGCGTCGTGTGGTTCGAATTCGAATCCGGCCTGCTCGGCACGCTGGGGACGAGCTTCATCAGCCCGCGCACGCCGAACGGGCGATACACCTACTTCATGAACGCCTATGGGGATGAGGCGAACCTCTACCACGACAGGTGGGAGGGCATCAAAATCCTGCGCAAAGACGGGGAGAAGCGCGAAGAGATCCCCTACGAGGAATACCCCAGGCAGGACTACCTGATAGAGGAATTCAAAGATTTCGAAGGCGCCGTCCGGGAAGGCCGCCCGCCTGAGGTGGGCGGCGCGGAAGGACTCCACGTTCTCGCCTCCGTGTGGGCGGCCATGCGCTCATGGGAGCGGGGCGAGCCCGTGGAAGTGGCGGAGGTGCTCGAAGAAGACGAATAGACGCGGCGGGGTAGACCCGCCCTTCACCAGAGGGAAGGAGACCCATGTACGATTACCGAATGACCGATGAACAAAAGGAGTATCAGAGGATCGCGCATGAATTCGCGCGGGACGAAATCCGGCCCATCAGCCTGGAGCTGGACCACAAGGAAGACCCGCTCGATTGCGCCTATATGCCCCATCTTCTCGAAAAACTCGACAAGACGGGTCTCAGAACGATGAGCATCCCCAAGGAATACGGGGGCGGCGGCGTGGACGACCTGCTCACGCACTGCATCGTGGGCGAGGAGATATCCTGGGGCGACAGGGGCGCCACGGGGTTCATGCTCTCCTCCACGAAGATCTCCCACATCCTGGCCAGTGAACTCCTCGGAGACCCGGAACTGGCGGACTACTGGATGCGGGAATACGTGAGCGACCCGACGTTCCTCATCGGCACGGCGACGACCGAGCCGGAATCGGGTTCCGAGAACCAGCTCCCCTACAACGGGGCGGACGGCGGATACCAGACCACCGCCGTGCTCGACGGGGACAACTACATCGTGAACGGCAAGAAGCACTTCATCTCCAACGTGGGCTGGGCGCGGCTCATGTTCACGTTCGTGCGCACGAACCCAGACGTGGGCGTCGAGCAGGGCGCTTCGCTCCTCATGGTGCCCACGGACGCTCCCGGCGTGAAGATGGGCAAGGTGCACAACAAGATGGGCTACCGCCTGAACCAGAACGCGGAGATCATCTTCGACGACGCGATCGTCCCCGCCAAGTACCGTCTGGGACCCGAGAACTGCGGTGTCTCCTACATCCGGCGCCACCTGCGCGGCGACGCGCTCATCAACGCGGCGGGCCAGATCGGCGTGGCGCGCGCGGCGTATGAGAAATCGCTCGAATTCGCGCAAAACCGCAAACAGAGCGGACGCCCCATCGCGCACCACCAGTCGGTCGGCATCAAGCTCGTCGATATGTACACGAAAATCCAGGCGGCGCGCGCCTACGTGCACTACGCGGCCTGGCGTCAGGACATGCGCCACGAGATTCCCATCGACCCGCCCATGACGCTCACCGCCAGCGCCTTCGCGCACGAGATCTCCTGCGACGTCACGAAGATGGCCATGGAGATACACGCGGGCGTGGGCGTTCAGCGCGAGAACTTCCTCGAGAAATGGTTCCGCGACACGCACAACATGCTGTTCTCGAGCGACGGCGGAAACAACATGAAGAAGGTGCGGGCGATGTACGCCATCACCGGCGAGTGGGGCGCGCGAAGCGAAGACGAGAACCCCGTGCCCGGCGGCGCATACGTCTCTGTCGGCGACGGCCTCTAGGCCCATCGAGAACAAGGGAGGAGCAAGGTGGCATCAAGAACCCATCACGTGCACCACGTCGCCAAGGACCCGCAGGCGGCGGCGGATTTCTACATCAACCACTTCGGCGGCGAGTTGTTCACGCCGGAGATCGAATACCGCGGCTCCCCCTACATCAGCGTCATGCTGGGCGAGGTGGAAATCCGCATTCGTGGCTTGAGGGCCGATGAGGACGATTCCACCGCGAAGGTGGGCCGCGGCCTCCACCATTTCGGAATCCAGGTGGACGGCCTCGACGAGGTGGCCGAACGCCTCGAGAAGGCGGGCGTCGTCTTCACGAAAAAACCGGGAGACGGCGTTCTGGGCTCCAGGACGGCCTTCATCATCGCGCCCGATAACGTCGTGATCGAGCTGGTGGAAGAACCCTAGGAACGATTCGCCTTTTCACAAGAAAAATCCGGGACGTGGCGCGCGGTTTTTCATTTCCGCCGCGCGGGCGTCTCAACAACAGGAGATGAAACTCATGCCGGGATTCGCGCGGGGCCAATTCAACGTCGACTACGAGGAGCGCGTCGACGTGGGCGCGCTCCGCCAAAAGCGCGTGGACAAGGCGCAGAAAGCGATGGCCGAACAGGATATCGACGCCCTGTTCCTCTGGAAGGTCGAGAACGTGCGCTACCTCACGAGCATGCGCTCTTCGTTTCTGGCCCACCGCGAGGGAACGAGAAACGCCGTCATCCTCCCCAAGGAGGGGAGAGCGCACGTCATGACCAACGGCGGGGAGATACCCCGCGTCTCGCGCGACATGCCCTGGATCGAGAAATTCCACCACCTGGCGAAGATGGAAGAACAACCCCTCGTGGACAAGATGGTCCGCGAGAGCCTGCGCCCCCTCTTTGAAGACCTCGGCCTCATCGGCAAGCGGGTGGGCCTGGACCTCATGACGTTCATCCAGTTCAGCGCCTACCAGAAACATCTGGGCGACGTGGAGTTCGTGAACGGCGATTCGTTCATGCACAAGGTGCGACGGCACAAGATGCCCGAGGAGGTCTACATGATCCGCGAGGCATGCGCGATCGCCGACGCCGTCAACGAGGAGGCCATGGACAGCGTGCGGGCGGGAAAGCGCGAGTGCGACGTGGCGGCGGACGCGATGAAGGTGCTCCACCACTACGGGGGCGAAATGGCGCACCTGGTCTCCCCCTTCGTCGCCTCGGGCGAGCACATGTCGCCGCCCTACCGCTTCGCGAGCGACAAGATCATCCGAAGCGGCGACCTGGTGTTCATCGACATCGGCGCGCAGTGGAACGGATACTTCGGCGACGTGGCCCGGACCATGATCTGCGGAAAGCCCTCGAAACGGCAAAAGGAGATCTACACCGCCGTACATGAATCCCTGCAGTTGGGGCTGGAGCGCACCCGCCCCGGATTCACGAACAAGCAGGTAGCCGAGCGAATCTGGGAGACGGGCGAGAAGTACGGCTTGAGAAAGAACTGGTTCTCGCTCAGCATCGGCCACGCGGTGGGCACCTCGCCCAACGAGCCTCCCTATATCGGTGAACCCGACCCCGATTCGGAAGAAGTGGATCTCGAGCCCGGCATGGTCTTCGCCATTGAGCCGCTCATCTGGGTGCCCGACGTGCCCGGCGGCGGCGGCGTGCGCATCGAAGAGACGGTGCTCATCACCGAAGACGGTCACGAGGTGCTGACGCGCTCGCGCATGGACGACCGCCTGCTTCTTTGAGGCGCGCATCTTTCGATTCCGGGATGACGCCGGGAAATACCCGCACAATCAAGACGAGGCCGCACGGGCAAAGACTCGCCATTCCCATTGAAGGCGGGAGACGCACGGCGTAGAATGCCGCGCGTCGTTCTCATCCAGAACCATTCAGGAGGCTCGCCTTGGCCCTATTCGACAGAACCGAACTCGGCGTCGCCGTCGTGGGCGCCGGGCGCATCGGCACGCACCGCTCGCGCCTCGCGGCGCAGCACCCGGCCGTGCGCTTCCTGGCGATCTCGGACGCCGAACCCGAGCGCGCCAAAGCGCTCGGCGAACGCGTGGGCGCGCAGGTGGCGTCCGGGAGCAACGAGGAGGTCATCTCCCATCCCGACGTCGGCGCCGTCATCGTCTCGACTTCAGAGTTCGCCCACGTGGAACCGGTGCTACAGGCTTTGGAACTCGGCAAACCCGTGCTGGTGGAAAAGCCCATCGCCATGACGCTGGAGGATGCCGACCGGCTACTCGGCGCGGCGGAGAAATACGATACCGACCTCCGCGTGGGCTACATCATGCGCTACAAGCGGCGCTATTTCCTCGGGAAAGAACAAATCAAGGAGGGCCGCCTCGGGAGGCTCATCGGCGCCACCGGCCGCGTGTTCAACACCAGGGCGCAGGCGTTCGAGATACTGAAGCGCTTCGCGGACGCCACGCCCGTCCTCGACGTGCTCACCTACTGGGTCGACATGATGTGCTGGTTCCTGGAGGGAAACCCGCCGGTCGAAGTGGTCTGTCGGGGAGGCGGAATCGTCTTCAAGGAGGCGGGATATCCCAAGGTGGACGACGTGAGTTGGTCGATCATCACCTTCGCCGACGGCGCCACCGTGAACCTCGGTATCTGCTACGCGCTGCCCGAGAAATACCCCACCGCCGGGCAGAGCATTCGCCTCGAAATCATCGGCACGGACGGCGTGATGCTCTTCGATGAAGATCATAAGGAGAACATCCTCTACACCGAAAAGGGCTATCCGCACGCCTATGTCCCCGACCATAATCTGCCGATGGTCTTTCTCGGCAGCACGTCGTCTGGGGACTGGGCGCTCGACACGATGTACGGCCCCATCGGCGATGAAACAAGAAGCTGGCTGGATCATCTCTCCACCGGACGGCCCTGCCATCTCGCCACGGCGGAGGACGCGCGCCAGACCCTGGAGGTGACCATCGCCATGGAGGAATCCTCGCGCACCGGCGACGCCGTGAAGCTCCCCCTGGGAGAGGGGC
The DNA here is from genome assembly GCA_011523725.1 of Nitrospinota bacterium. GTDB lineage: Bacteria > UBA8248 > UBA8248 > UBA8248 > UBA8248 > Bin107. Next base: position 4,975 of record WTGD01000017.1, on the reverse strand, counting down.
ACTAAGAATTTATGCTTTTTTTCTTGAATCCATGGCGCGCGCCGTGCCATATCTGTATGGGGCGGCGGCCCGGCGCCCCCTGGACGCGGTGAAGCGAAGGCATGGAAAATTTCTCCGGTGAATGGTCTTTAGAATGAACCAGGCAAATCCGCTTCACGCCAGAAAAAGCGGCATTCTCCTCCACCCCACCTCTCTGCCGAGCAATGCAGGCTTCGGTGACTTAGGCTTCAAGGCGTTCGAGTTCGTCGATCTGCTCGCATCCTCCGGCCAGAGCTGGTGGCAGATGCTGCCCGTATGTCCCACGGACGAAACGGGTTCGCCCTATGTTTCCTCATCCACCTTCGCGGGAAACCCCCTGCTGATATCGCTCGAAAGACTCGCTGAAGATGGTCTTCTCTCCGCGAAAGATATGGAAGATCGCTCCCCCGACGAAGGGGATATCGAGCCGGCCCGGGCGCTCGAGATCCATGAATCGCTGCTGGCCGAGGCGTTCGAGGCCTTCTCGAACGACGGCGGGGCGAATGATGCGGCATTTACGGCGTTTTGCGAGGCGCAAGCCGGCTGGCTGGCCGACTACGCGAGGTTTCGTGCGCTCAAGCGCGCGTTCGGCGGCTCCCCCTGGTGGGAATGGCCCGATGACGCAAGGCACAAGAACCCCGATGATCCTGAGTTCGAAAAAAACATTCGCTACACGCAATTCGAGCAGTTCATTTTCGACCGCCAGTGGCGCGCTCTCAAGGACTATGCCGCCGGGAAAGGAGTCGGCTTCATCGGCGACGTCCCCATCTACGTCGCCCATGATTCGGCGGACGTATGGGCGCGGACGCACCTGTTCGAACTCGACGAATCACGCCGGCCGAGCGCCTACGCGGGCGCGCCGCCTGATTACTTCAACGAGGATGGCCAGCATTGGGGGAACCCCCTCTACGACTGGGCTGCGCACCTTGATGAGAATTTCGCCTGGTGGAAGATGCGTCTCGCGGTGAACGTCACGCGTTTCGACGCATTGCGCCTCGATCATTTCATCGGCTTCGCGCGCTTCTGGGCGATTCCCGCAGGCGCCGAATCCCCTAAAGACGGGGCTTGGCGCGAGGGGCCGGGAGAGGCTTTTTTCAGCGCGCTGGAGGAGGAATTGGGCTATCTGCCGCTCATCGCCGAGGATCTCGGTTCGGTGGGCGACGACGTTCACGCCCTGCGGGACCGCTTCGGTCTGCCGAGCATGCGCGTCCTGCAGTTCGCCTTCGACGGCAGCCCGGACAACCCCCACCTGCCCCACAACATTCCCGAGAACGCGGTGGTCTACACGGGCACGCACGACAACGACACGGCTCTCGGCTGGTTCCACGGCGCAGACCCGATTCTGCGCAACGAAACGCCCGCCGGCTTCGCCATCTCGCGCGCCACGGCGCTCCGGACCTTCGGGGGCGAACCCGAGGACATCCACTGGTCGATGATCCGCGCGGCGATGAAATCACAAGCCGCCCTCGCCATCATCCCCGCCCAGGACGTCCTGGGTCTCGGCAACGAGGGGCGCATGAACCGTCCCGGCGTTCCGGAAGGGAACTGGGTCTGGCGGATGCGAGAAGGGGCATGGAGCGGGGAAATCCAGGAAAGGCTCCTGGGTCTCACGCAGCGCAGCGGCCGGGCGCCGGAGTGAGGAGGGCTCGGTGCACTATACCCTTTATCTTAGATCTCGAATTCCTCACCATTCATGATTAGCGAGTGGTTTTGACACCTTTCATCAAGGAGGTATAGCCCCTTCACGTCACGGGCGGTATCTCGAAGGCGTTCAGCGTCAGGGAGATGGCCGAGTAAAAGCCCACGAGGGCGGTGAGGTCGACCACGCCCTTCTCGCCGAGCAGGGAAAACGCTTCCCGGTAGGCGGCGTCCGACGCCTTTTTGGTTTCAAGCAACTCGGTGCAATACCTGTATACGCAAAGCTCAAGCTCTGTACCCTCGGCGGGTGTCTCCTGCGCCATCACGGCGGCCACGAGGGCGGGCGTCAGCCCGCTGGCGAGCGCCTGCGCCTCGTGCGCGGAGAAGGCGTAGGTCGCTCCGAAATGGCGCGTGGTGATGATGATGGCGAGTTCGCGGATGTCCTCGGTGATGACGCTTTCCTCGTAATAAAACTTCATCAGCCCGCGCAGGGCGATGACAAGGCCGGGGCTTCTCAGCCAGACCCCGAAAGGCCCGCGCACGCCGCCGCGCTGGTTGGCGATGAGATCCTCATAGGCTTCACGTTGTCTGGGCGGCATGTTGTCGGGTTCAAGCGGCGCGAGACGGCTCATCGGCGGTTCTCCTCTTGAGGTCGTTCATCCGTGAATTTTGCTACAATGGCGAAAACATCCGTTTCTCTCATTTTAAGCGAGGTATCTCATGAACTTCGAAGATGCAAGACCGTTTATGGAGAAAAACCACAAGGGGGTGGTCACGAGCTTGAGGCCGGACGGCACGGCGCAATCGAGCGTCATCGTTTGCGGGGCGTATGAGGACTGCGCGGCGTTCGTTATCGTGCGCGGCTGGTCGGTGAAGCTGGGGAACCTGCGTAAAAATCCCCAGTGCACGGTGCTCTACGTTACCCCCGACTGGCGCACCTGGCTCACCGTGGAGGGCAAGGCCAGGCTGTTCGACTACGAGAACACCGAGAAAGAGACGATGCGCGTGATGTTCCGCGAGGTGTTTCGCGCCTGCGGGGATTCGGATCATCCCGACTGGGAGGAATACGACCAGGCGATGATAGACCAGGGCGCGGTCGCCGTGCTGGTCACGCCCGAGCGCGTCTACGGCCGTCTGCCGGCTTAAACCTCAAGCGATTCCAGGAAGGCGGCGATGCCTTCCTCGATCGAGAAGCGGGGCCGCCAGCCGGTTTTCTGCTCGAACGCGCGCGCATCGAGACCGATTCGGAACACCTCGCCCGGGCGCAGGGGCGCGCGCTCGACGCTCACGGGGGTTTTTTCCATCAGGCGGCAGAGGATCTCGAGCAGCGCCTCCACCTCGGTGACGACGCCGGTGCCGATGTTGTAGGCCCCGCCGTCCACGCCGCCCCTGGCCGCCGCCAGGAACGCCGCGACGACGTCTTTTACGAAAACGTAGTCCCGCCCCGCGCGCCCGTGCCCGTAGAGGGTGAGAGCTTCGCCCCGCATCAGTTTCTCCGCGAAAATCGATATCACGCCCGCATCGAGCGTCGCGCGCTGCCTCGGCCCGTAGACGTTGGCAAGGCGAAGCGATGCGACAGGCAGCCCGAAATGCTCCCCGTAGAAGAGGAGATACCGCTCGCCCGCCACCTTGCTCATCCCGTACTGGGAGGCGGGAGCGAGGGGGGGGGTCTCATCCACGATCTCTGCTTCGGGATCCCCGTAGCACGCCCCGCCCGTGGCGGCGTAGACGACCCGGGGCGGCGTCTTGAGCCTCCTGGCCGCCTCCAGAACACCGAGCGTGCCCAGGACGTTCGTACGGGCGTCTAACACGGGGGCGGCCAGGCTGTGCGTCACGCTCGACTGGGCCGCCAGATGATGGATGACCGCAGGACGCGCCTCTTCCACCACGCGGCGCATGAATTCCGCATCGGCCACGTCGCCCTCACGGAAAACCGCTCCCGGCGGGATGTCCTCCACCAGGCCCGAGGCGAGATTATCCACCACCCAGACGGAATCGCCCGCCTCGAGACAGGCCTCCGCCACATGGGAGCCGATGAAGCCGGCGCCTCCCGTCACCAACACGTTCGCCATCTGGGATCCTCAAAACATATCAAAATGCCGCGCTTGAGGCGGAAAGCCAACCATTGCGGATCATAACGTGAATTTCAACCACGGGCCGCGTTTTACCTGAACCACCCGCTCCTGATAGCCTTGGGCGCGGTTCCGACGCATAGGGAAGTGTTGTAAGGAGAAATCCGGTTTGGCCAGATACCTCGTCACGGGCGCTGCGGGCTTCATCGCCTCCAGGGTCTGCGAATTCCTGTTGGATGAAGGCCACGCCGTCGTGGGGGTCGACGACATGAACGACGCCTACGATACCCGGCTGAAAGACTACCGGCTCGCGCGCCTGAAATCCCGTCCCGGCTTCGTCTTCCACCGGATGGACGTGGCCCGTCTCGACTCTTTGCGCGCGTTGTTCACGGAAAACGCCGGAGGCGGCGCGCCGCCCTTCGACGCCGTCCTGAACCTGGCTGCGCGGGCCGGGGTGCGGCAGTCCATCGAGAATCCCTGGGGCTATTTCGAGACCAACGTCACCGGCGCACTGAACCTGCTCGAACTCTGCAAGGATTTCGGCGTCACCAAGTTCGTGCTCGCATCCACCTCGAGCGCATACGGGGCGGATACACCCGCACCGTTTCGGGAAGACGCCCCGAGCGACAGGCCGCTCTCGCCCTACGCGGCTTCCAAGAAAGCGGCCGAGGCGCTCTGCCACGCCTACCACCATCTGTATGGAATCGATGTGAGCGTGCTGCGCTACTTCACCGTTTACGGCCCGGCGGGACGGCCCGACATGAGCCTGTTCCGCTTCACACAGTGGATAGCCGAGGGAAAGCCCGTGCTCGTCTACGGAGATGGAACACAGTCGCGCGATTTCACCTATGTGGACGACGTCGTCCGGGGCACCATTGCGGCCTTGAAACCACTATCTTATGAGATCATCAACCTGGGTTCGGACGAACCCGTCGTCCTGAACGACGCGATCGCCCGCATCGAAGCCCTCACGGAGAAAAAAGCCCACGTTCGCTACGAAGAGAGCAACCCCGCCGACGTCAAGGCCACGTGGGCGAACATCGAGAAGGCGGAGAGGCTCCTGGGCTGGCGGCCCCAGGTGGGGTTCTCGGACGGCCTCGTGCATCTGGTGGAGTGGTACGCCGCCAACCGCGAGTGGGCGAAAGAGATCAGAACCGACTAGTAAAACCATGAGGAGCACCTTGTTTTATACTGAAGAAAACTTTCACCCCACTATCGGCAGGAGGTGATGATGAAAGCAATGGTAC
>WTGD01000331.1 GCA_011523725.1 Nitrospinota bacterium | reverse complement strand
GGGTGGCGCCGTGCCGCCCGTATCGAAAACCATTTCACCGAATGAAGGCGAAATGACTTCACTTTTATTTTTCTGGTTTTTCTTTCTGGGGAGCCTTGTTCTGCTCCGCATTCGCGCTCGAACCCACAACCGTAATAAATGACTTTTGCACGCGAACACGCACGTTCTCATCCACTTTCAGCGTCACGATGTCGTCTTTGATCCTCGCCACTTCTCCCAGAATTCCACTCGCGACGACCTGATCTCCGGGTTTGAGAGCTTCCTGCATCCTGCGAATTTCCTGCTGTTTCTTCTGCTGGGGCCTGATCATGATGAAATAGATGATGGCGAAAATCATCAGGAACGGCGCCAGTTGAATCAGGAAACTGGGCTGCCCTCCACCCCCGCCGGAAGGAGGAGCCATGGCGTACGCAACAGAAAAATCAGCCAACCATGCCGCTAAAGAATCCAACATCCCCTATATCTCCATGGAAAAACGCCCCGCTTGTCTTCATAGCCAAGGCTTCGTAGCAAAGCCCCCGCTCCTTGTCAACAAAGGCATTAAGAATCAGTCGCTTATTCTCGGGCGGACATCCGCGAAACCAGGCGTCCCGAGCGGTCCCGCCGCAATCCGCCGCCACCTCCCGGAGGACCTTCCGGATCCTGACCCAGAGGACCTGCGAGTTGCGCCTCCGCCCAGGACGAAAAACGGCCTTCGTTGATTTCCGCTCGGACCCGCGCGAGCAAATCCTGATAGAAATACAAATTATGAATCGTCATGAGGCGCTGGCCCAGCGTTTCCCCCGCCTGGAACAAATGCCTGAGATACGCCCGGCTGTAGCCCTTGCGGCAGGTATGACACCCGCAACCGGGGTCGATAGGCTCAGTCGCCTCGGCGTGGACGGCATTCTTGATGGAGAGCCTGCCGCTCCATGAAAAAAGGTTCCCTCGCCTCGCATGCCGGGTCGGCATGACGCAATCGAACATGTCCGCACCTTTGCGGACGCCGCGAATCAGGTCCGCCGGCGTGCCCATTCCCATGACGTAGCGCGGCTTATCGACCGGCAAGACGTCCGTCGCGGCGTCGAGAAGAGATTCGGTCTCCACCTTCGTCTCTCCCAGGCAAAGGCCGCCGACTGCGTAGCCCGAAAAGTCGAGTGCCACCAATTCTCTTGCGCTTTGCGCCCGCAAATCCTCGAACCCCCCGCCCTGAACGATGCCGAAAAGCGCCTGGCTCTCAAGGCTGTGCGCCTCTTTGGCCCTTTGCGCCCAAAGGGTCGTTCGCGCCAGGGCCTGGTGGGCTTCATCTTGCGTATGTGGAAAACCCAGGGGTTCATCGAGCACCATGGCGATGTCGGGCCCCAGATTTTCCTGAATCCTGACGGCGCGCTCGGGCGTGAGCATCATACGCGCGCCATCGAGATGGCTCTGAAAATCGATTCCTTCATCGGATATCCTGGCGAGGGGCGCCAGGCTGAAAAGCTGGTATCCGCCGCTATCGGTGAGAATCGGGCCGTCCCAGCCCATGAACCTGTGAAGCCCGCCCAATCCGGCGATTACCCCATCGCCGGGCCTCAGCGAAAGATGATACGCGTTGGCGAGAATGATTTGACAGCCCGCCGCCGATAAATCCTCGGGCGCCAGGGTCTTCACGGTCGCCTGGGTGCCGACGGCCATGAAAGCCGGCGTGTCCACCTCGCCGTGTGGAAGCGAGAGTCGACCCGTACGGGCTTTGCTCCCTATGCCTTGCGCGGTGACCAGGAATTGCAGGGGCGTACTCACAGGACTTCGATGGGCCCTTCGGCACTGCCTGCGATGAACTGCTGCACGAGAGGGTCTTGAGATGCGCGAACCTCATCCGGGCTGCCGGCGAACACTATCCTGCCCCCGTGCAGCATCCCGATGTAATGCGCGAACTCGAGCACTTTTTCCACGTCGTGGCTTATCATCAGGGAGGTCACCTGCAAGGCTTCCTGCATCTGAATGATCAGGCGGTGAATGGAGTCCGTGAGTATCGGGTCGAGCCCTGTCGTCGGCTCGTCGTACAAGATGATTTCAGGTTCTCGGATTATCGCCCTGGCCAGCCCTACGCGCTTTTTCATGCCGCCCGACAACTGGGAGGGCATCCGCGATTCCACCCCGTCGAGTCCGACGAGGTGCAGCGTCTCCTTCACGCGCTCTGTTATTTCCGGTCGCGTAAGCGTGGAGTGCTCCACCAGGGGAAACGCCACGTTCTCCTCCACCGTCATCGAATCGAACAGGGCCGCTCCCTGAAAGAGCATCCCGAATTTGGAGCGCGCCTCGTTGAGCTTTTTTCCATGCAATCTTGAAATGTCGTCGCCGTCCACGAGAATCTGACCGCTATCGGGGCGCAGAAGACCGAGTGAGTGCTTGAGCAAAACGCTTTTGCCCTCCCCGCTCCGCCCGATGATGGCGGTGATGCGCCCGCCTGGAACCTGAAAATCCACGCCGCGCAGCACATGGTTCTCGCCAAAACTTTTTTTCACCGCCTTGTATTCAATCTTCATCACGACTGCTCTCGCTCGAGCGGAGCAAATATCCGCTACAGCTTGCGGGCATGGGTTACCCGACCCCCTCGCAGGTAAATTCTCGGCACGCGGACACCCACCCCGCACATGATTTCATAGGGTATCGTCTCGGCCCTCTCGGCCATCTCCTCACAACTGACGGTCCCATCCCCCTGCTCTCCCAAAAGGACGACTTCATCTCCCGGCGCGACGCTTTCGATATTCGTCACATCCAGCGCCAGCATATCCATGGATACGCGCCCCGCCACCGGAACCCGCACGCCGCCGACCAAAGCATCCGCGCGGTTGGACAAAATACGCGGATACCCGTCCCCATACCCTGTCGACACCATTGCGATTCGACCGGGGGAGCGTCTCTCATACGTTCCGCCATAGCCGACCGGCCGACCCGCTTCGACCTCTTTCACCTGCAACACTCTCGCAACCCACGTCATGGCGCACTTGAGAGCAACGCTATTCGAAAACTGAGGCGAGGAGCCATAAAGCGCGATGCCCAAGCGCACCAGGTTGCCGGGCACCTGGGGATAATTCAACAAACCCGCGCTGTTCACCATGTGGATATGGGGAGGAAGCAGGTTTTTCTCCCCAAGCGCGCGAACCAGCGCCTCCATCTCGCGAATCTGCGCGCTCGTAGCGGCCTCTCCCTCTACTTCGTCCGCCCGGGCGAAGTGGCTCATCAACCCGGCGGTCTCGACCCCCTCCTCCTGCGAGGCCCTCTCGATGAAATCGACGGCTTCCGCCGGCCGCAATCCCAGACGCCCCATCCCCGTATCCACCTTGACGTGGACGCTCGCTTTTCTGCCCGCTCCTCTCGCCGCGCTCCCCAGGCCTTCCACCTGCTCCATGTGCCAGACGGCGGCGTCGCAATCCGCCTCGACCAGCCTTCTGGCGTTATACGCCAACGTATCGCTCATCACCAATATGCGCGCATCGGCGAATCCGTCTCGCCCTTCATCAGCACCGGCGGCGCGAAGCGCCTCCGCCTCCTCAACCGCCGCCACACCGAACCATCTGGCGCCCGCTTCATACACGACGCGAGCAACCTCCACGCCCCCGTGCCCGTAGGCCTCCGCCTTCACGACGGCGAACGGCTCTTGCGAGAGAAGCAGACCCGTCAGGTTTTTATAATTTCGAATCAGGATGTCCAGATCGATGAAAAGAGCGTTGCGGTATCCGGACGGCAACAAATGTTCGCTCAAAAAGACAGCTCCCTTCGGGGAGACATTTTTGGTGTTTCGTCCCTAGAACGGCGCATCCGCTTCATCGGGATAGCCCGGTTCCGCATGTTGCGAGCCGACGGCGGCGCCTTCATGGTAAGCATCGAGGTTCACGAATCGCGCATAATCCGGGAAAAACTTGATATCCAATTCACCGGTCGGCCCGTTGCGCTGTTTGGCGAGAATGACGGTGGCGAGCCCCTTGTTCTCAGGCTTTGGCTCATAATACTCCTCGCGATACAGCAAGGCCACGACATCCGCATCCTGTTCAATCGACCCCGACTCACGCAAATCGGCCAGGTTGGGGCGCTTGCCCTCTCTGGATTCCACCGCCCTCGAAAGCTGGCTCAAGGCCACGACGGGCACGTCGAGTTCTTTCGCCAGACTCTTCAGCCCCCTGGATATTTCGCTGATCTCGCGCTGGCGATTCTCCATGGAGCGGCCCCTGTGGTGCACGAGCTGGAGATAGTCGACCACCACGAGACCAAGGCCCTGATCCGCCTGGATGCGGCGGCATTTCGCCCGGATGTCGAATACGGACAAATCCGTCGCATCGTCCACATAGATGGCGGCATCCGACAGCTCGCCCGCACTGCGAATCAAGTCCGGCCATTTCTGGGACGGCATGTAGCCGCTTTGAAGCTGTCTGGAATTCACCATGGCGCGGCCGCACATCATCCGAATCGCCAATGCGCGTGCGCTCATCTCGAGGCTGAATATCGCCGTGGCGGTTTTCGACGCCAAAGCGGCGTATTCGGCGATGCAAAGAGCGAACGCCGTTTTCCCCATGCTGGGGCGCCCGGCGACGATGACCAATTCCCCGGGCTGCAAACCACTCGTCAGCTTGTCGAAGTCAGTGAATCCCGTAGGCACGCCGGTGACGAGTTCCTTGCGATCGTAGAGGTCCTCCAGGTAGGGAAACGTATGTTTGATGATGTCGCGCATTCCCTCTACGCTTTGCTGGTAACGGCCGGACGAGACCTCCAGCATCGCGCGCTCGGCGTCGTCCACGAGCGTATCGATATCCTCCTCGCCCGTGAAGGCTCTCTGGGCGATGGCGTTCGAGGTGTGTATGAGTTCCCTGAGCAATGCGGTGCTTCTGACGAGTTTCGCATAGGTTTCCGCGCGCCTGGCGCTGGAAACATCGTCCGCCAGACGCGCGACGTATTCGGGCCCGCCCGCAGTGTCGAGCGTTCCCGCCTTTTTCAGGGCGTCGGCCAGGGTGAGCAGGTCGATGGGTTCGGATTTCTCAAAAAGGCTGAGCATGCCCTCGTAAATCACGCGGTGGCTCATGCGGTAGAAATGCTCCGGGCGCAACACCTCCATGACGGGCGGCACCATCGATCCGTCGAGCAGCAAAGCGCCCAGAACGCGCTGCTCGGCTTCTATGTTCTGTGGGGGGAGATGGCCCGACTGCGCGGACCGCTCGTCACGAGCGGGCATTTCCACTTTGAAACTCCAATGTCTGCCAAGTGGAAAGTTCGGGCGTGGACGTTAGATTACACCAGATGGAGCCAAGATCAAACTACCTGAAAACGTAATTCCCAACTCCAACGGATAAAAGGGGCGCCGGCATTCGGCAACCCCTTCTATCTATATGAAGTCATGGGTGTTGCTGCTACACACCGGGAAACGACCGGGTATGCGAAACGCTATTCGGCTTTCTCTTCCTCTTCTTCTGCCTCCGGTTTTTCTTCCGGCTCATCCTCGACAACCGCCTCGGCTGCTACTTCGACCTGAACCTCATCCGCTGCCTCAGTGGCCTCTTCCACCTCGGCTACGGCCGCCTCTTCCGTACCGGCAGCAGCTTCTTCCGCTTCGGCCTCATCCGCCAGGGACGCCTCATCAGGCATCACCCTCACCTGAACCGACGCCCTCACCTCCTGGTGCAGGCGAATGTCGACGTCATACGTACCGACTTTTTTAATCGGCTCATCCAGAACGATCCTCCGGCGGTTCACGTCGAGGCCCTTCTCCTGCAGGGCGTCCTCGATCATCCGGTTCGTCACCGAGCCGAACAGCCTGCCGTCCGCGCCCACGCGCATCGAGAATTCGAGCTCTATACCTGAGAATTCGCCCGCAAAATCCTGCGCGCTTCGCTTCGCCGCCTGGATTTGCGCATCGCGCAGCCGCTGTTCGTGCTGCGTCGCGCGCACCGTGCTCGCCGTGGCGTGAAGCGCCAGGCCTTTCGGAATGAGGTAGTTGAGCCCGTAGCCGTCGGCTACTTCGACGACGTCTCCCACCTCTCCGAGATTCTCTATGTCCTTACGCAATATCAAGCGCATCGTTCAATATCTCCGGCTTATGAATGGTCTACGGTGTAGGGCATCAACGCCATGTAGCGGGCGCGCTTAATCGCCGTCGTCAACTGCCGCTGGAAGCGGGCGGAGGTGCCGGTCACCCGGCGGGGAATAATTTTTCCCCGCTCACTCACCATGTTTCGAAGCGTTTTCACATCCTTGTAGTCGATATACGCCACGCCATCCGCCGAGAAGCGGCATATTTTCTTGCGCTGAAAACGCTTTTTTCTCTTCCTTTTCTTATCACCGAATCCACGGGGAACAAGCGCCATATCTATCTCCTAAAACTGGCAACAAATTTGCGCGTCAAAATGGTATGTCGTCATCCGTCATGGGCGAGTCCTGGGCTGGCGGCGTGTAGGATTCCGTGCTCCTCGCCCCGCCGCCTCCCGTCATCTCGGCCCGGGTGGACAGGAAATGGATGTTGTTCGCCACCACTTCATGTTTGCTGCGCCTCGAACCGTCCTGCGCTTCCCATGCGCGGTAACTCAAACGCCCTTCCACCACGAGCGGGCTGCCCTTGCTTGTCTGCTCCATCACCCAGTCGCCTTGCCGCCCATAGACCACCACGTCCACGAAGCACGTATCCTCTTTCCACTCATCGCCGCTGCGGTACCGCCGATTGACCGCGAACCCGAAAGAGACCACGGAATTTCCGGAAGGCAGAAACCGTTTTTCCGGATCGCGCGTCATGTTGCCGCGGAGGTAAACAGAATTCATCTGAGCCATAAATATCCCCTCGTCATTTACGAGTTGTCTGACGAGGCGGGCGTGGGTCGGCGTTGGGAATCGCCATCACCCCCCTCCGAAGCGCCCTCTCTTTCTCTGGCGGCTGCGCTTTTTGCGTTTTTCTCGAGTTTTCTCAGGAGAACCTCATCCATCCGCACCGTCATATAGCGCCACGTCTCTTCATCGATGCGCATATCACGCTCGATGTCCGTCACCACTTCCGGCTCCGAATGGTATGTGACGATGAAATAGATGCCGTGACGCTGGCGCTGGATGGGATAGGCGAGGCGCTTCTTGCCCCATCGATCGACGTTCAGAACTTCTCCGCCCCCCTCGGTCACCTTTTTCTCGAAACCGGAAATCTTTTCTTCCACGGTTTCATCGGTGAGTTCGGGGGACAGCAAAACCATCGTTTCGTACTGTCTCATCTAGTCCTCCTCCCGGACTGAGCGGCCCCGGTCTCTTTCGACCGGAGCGAGGAGCCAATAATGGCCGAAGGTTAGCACACATGCCCCCGGCGGGCCATAGCGGCTCCAAGAAGCGCCGCTGAATTCTCCTTTGGTTAATAAACCCTCGCTCTCACTAGAAAAGCGGCGCCAACACGAGCGAGACGATGGACATCAACTTGATCAGGATGTTCATCGACGGACCCGAGGTATCCTTCATCGGGTCTCCCACCGTATCACCCACGACAGCGGCCTTATGGGCCTCTGAGCCCTTGCCGCCGAGCTTGCCGTCTTCTATCTCTTTTTTCGCATTATCCCAGGCTCCGCCCGCATTCGCCATCAGCAAGGCGACGAGAACGCCCGAGAGCAGGGCGCCGGCGAGCATGCCGCCCAAAGCCTCCTTGCCCATCAGATAGCCCACCACGATGGGAGCGACGACAGCCACGACGCCGGGGAGCACCATCTCCTTGAGCGCGGCCTGGGTGCTGATGTCGACGCAGCGCGCGCTGTCGGGGTCCGCCGTACCCTCCATGATGCCGGGAATCTCGCGGAACTGACGCCTGATTTCCTGAATCATGATGAATGCCGCCTTGCCGACGGATTTCATGGTGAGCGCCCCGATGAGAAACGGGATCGCCCCGCCGATGAACATGCCGGCCACCACTTTCGCCTCAGTGAGATTGATCTGCTGCAGATCGGCCGCTTTCGTGTATGCGGCGTAAAATGCCAGCGCCGTCAGGGCGGCGGAGCCGATGGCGAAACCCTTGCCGATGGCCGCCGTGGTGTTGCCCAGCGCGTCGAGGCCGTCGGTAATCTGCCGCGTCTCCGGCCCCAACTCGCTCATTTCCGTGATCCCGCCCGCGTTGTCGGCAATCGGACCGTACGCATCGACCGACATCGTGATGCCAATCGTCGCCAGCATTCCCACGGCGGCGATAGAGATGCCGTAAAGACCCGCCCAGCCGTTCGAGACCAGGGTAACCACCGCCAACACGATCAACGGAGCGCACACGCTCTCGAGACCCACGGCGAAGCCGCCGATGATGTTCGTCGCCACTCCGGTCTCGGACGCAGCGACGATTTCGCCGACGGGCTTTCCACCCGTTCCGGTGTAATACTCGGTGAGCCAGCCGATGAGAATGCCGCCGGCCGCGCCGAAGAGAACCGAGCCGAACACGCCGGCTTTCAGTCCCAAAGCGCTCGTGATGAAATACGCCAGGATGATGAATATGACCGTAGCGATTAAGGTGGCGCTTCTGAGCGCGACGGCCGGATTTTTCGAAGCCAACACCTTCATCGAGGCGATGCCTATGGAGGAGGCGATCAGGCCCATCATGGCCAGCAGCAGAGGCAGCGCCATCGCTGCGGAACTGTTCGCGCCCAGGGCCGTGCCGATGGTCGAGCCGATGAAAATCGTCGAAATGATGGCGCCGACGTAGGATTCGAACAGGTCGGCGCCCATTCCCGCGACGTCCCCCACGCAATCGCCCACGTTGTCGGCGATGACGGCCGGATTCCTCGGATCGTCCTCGGGGATGTTCGCCTCCACCTTGCCGACGAGGTCCGCGCCCACGTCCGCCGTTTTCGTGAAAATGCCGCCGCCCACGCGCGCGAACAGCGCGATGGAGCTGGCGCCCATCGAGAAGCCGTTGATGATGGTCACGTTCGTCGCATTCCCCAGCACGTCGAAATACCAGAACAACGCGCCCACGCCCAAAAGTCCCAGACTCGCGACGGAAAGCCCCATGACGGTTCCGCCGAAGAACGCCATGGAAAGCGCGCCTTCCTGGCCACCACCCGAATTCGCAGCGGCCGCCGTTCTCACGTTCGCCTTCGTGGCCGAGTTCATGCCGAAAAAGCCGGCGAGAACCGAGCAGATGGCTCCGACGATGAACGCCGCGCCCGTTTTCGGGGATATGGCGACGCTCAGAAGAACGAAGACGACCACGACGAAAATCGCGAGAATCTTGTATTCCCTTTTCAGGAACACCATTGCGCCTTCATGAATCTGGCCGGCGAGTTTCCGCATCAGATCGTTGCCGTCTGATTGCTTTGAAATCCAGTTGTAAATCACCGCCGCCAGAACCAACCCCGCAATCCCGAAGATTGCGGCCATGTTTGAGAAAGCAACCATTATCTCCCTTTCCTCCTCCTCACGGGCTGTTTAGCGAGAGGTATTTAGATGAACTTTCATTTTTGCGATGAGCAAAACGGATTCAGGGTCTATTGCCGACAACGAAATCAAACGCCCTCTGCACCGCTTCATCAACAGCAGGTTCCACTGCTTCCAATTCATGATCCAGAAAAGAATCCAACAACCAGTCTGCGCCGTTCACTCCACTCGGCGGTCTGCCCACCCCGATACGCAAGCGAGAGAACATATCCGTTCCCAGTGAGTGGATGATGCTGCCGATACCATGATGGCCTGCGTCTCCACCCGATTTCTTGAACTTCACACGACCGAGCGCGATATCCATATCGTCGTGCATCACAAGCAAATCTTCAGGCCCCAGTCCTTCACCGCGCAGGAGCGCCCTTACGGCCTTGCCGCTTAAATTCATAAACGTCTGAGGCTTGGCAAGCGTGAATTTCCAGCCTCTGAGCGACCCGGTGCCCAGAACGGAATGGTACCTTGAATCACTCATCGCCACCCGATGGGCGCGGGCCATCCTGTCTACCGCCCAGAACCCCAGATTGTGCCTCGTCAACGCATATTCCATTCCGGGGTTGCCGAGACCGACGATCAAGGCAGCGGCAGCCATTCGAACCCCAGTCTCATTTTCTCGGGCTTCCCGAAAGAACCATCAGTCGGAAGATTCAGCCGCTTCGGCCCCCTCATCGGCTGGAGTCTCGGCCTCCGTCCCCTCTTCTCCCTCGGCTTCGACGTCAAGCAATTCATCCTCGACCTCTTCTTCCTCTTCTTCGACGGGAACTATGATCGTAAAGACGGGATCATCGAGGTCGGCCACCAGCTCAACACCCTCTGGAAGCTGAAGATCGCGCACGTGTATCACATCGCCGATTTCCACCTCCGAAATGTCGACCTCGACATGTTCCGGAATGGCGTTCGGCAGGCAGGATATCTCCAGCTCACGCAGCAATTGAGAAAGCGTGCCGCCCATCTTTTCGCCGGGCGCCTCACCCGACAAGGAGAGGGGCACGGCGATCTCGATTTTCTCGTCCATCCTGATTTCCAGAAAATCCGCATGGAGGATCGTGCCCCTCATCGGGTCGCGCTGAAGCTCCTTTACGATTACCGGACGCTCCGAGGCGGCTTCGCCTTCGACGTTGAGCTGGAAAACGACGTTGGCGCCGGCCCTCGTACCAAGCAGGGTCTCCAGCTCCTTCGGCTTAATGGTCAAGGGCGTGGAATCTTTAATCCCGTACACGACGCCAGGAACGTTGCCGGCTCTTCTCACCGCACGGGCGCCGCTCTTTCCTGTTTGCGTTCTTTTATCCACCGATAAAGTCAAATTTTCCATTTTTTGCTCCAGATATGCCGCCGACGCTCAGAATGGTCATTCAAACAAACTACTGACGGACGCATTCTCGTGAATGCGGCGAATCGCCTCGGCCAAAAGCCTTCCCACCTCCAGAACCTTGATGCGAGAGCAGCCTTTCGCCTGATCCGAAAGCGGTATCGAATCGCTCACGACGAATTCGACGATGCTCGATTTCTCGATTCTCTCCACCGCCGGGCCCGACAATACCGCATGCGTGCAGCATGCGTATACCTGCCGCGCGCCGGCCTCCATGAGCGCATCGGCGCCCTGGCTCATGGTGCCCGCCGTATCGCAAAGATCATCCACGACCAGAACGTCGCATCCTTTCACGTCGCCGATGATGTTCATCACTTCGGAGTGGTTCGCCCGCTCCCTGCGTTTGTCGATGATGCCGAGGCTCGCGTTCAGCCTCCTCGCGTAGTCACGGGCCCTCTCCACGCCTCCGGCGTCGGGCGAGACGACCACGAGATCCTTCAATTCCTTCTTCTTGAAATACTCTATCATGATGGGCGCCGAATACAGATGGTCCACGGGAATATCGAAAAACCCCTGTATCTGGCCCGCATGCAAATCCATGGCGATGACGCGATCCGCCCCCGAGGCGGCCAGCAGGTTGGCGACGAGTTTCGCGGTAATGGGCACTCTCGGCTGCACCTTCCGGTCCTGGCGCGCGTACGCGAAATAGGGGATCACCGCCGTGATGCGCTCGGCCGATGAGCGCCGGAACGCATCGAGCATGATGAGCATCTCCATCAGGTTCGCGTTCCCGGGAGAGCACAGACTCTGCACGGCGAACACGTCCGCGCCCCGGATGTTCTCGTTTATTCGGACGAACGTTTCTCCATCGCTGAAATCGATGATTTCAATCGAGCCGGGCCGGATGTACAAAGATTCAAAAATGCTCTGGTTCAGCGCCGGATTCGATCGCCCGCCGAAGACCTTTAGCTGATGTCCGTTCACCGTTCCCGCTCACAAAGTATTGTTCATTCAATCACAAAGAGCGACTTTAATACTTGATTTTCCGGGCGTTTGATACTTGATTTTCCAGGCGGAAGCAAGTGGCGGGAGGCGAAATTCTCCCGATTTCCCGTTTTTTCAGAAATTTTATCTCGCTTTTCGTTTTTCTTTTACGAAAAACACCTCTCCTGCAGCGGAGTCGTTAGGAAACATTCGCAATTCTTCCCCTTTTTACTCTCCTTGATGCGGATTGCCGCCCGCTCGGCCTCCCCTTTCCGGCGAAAAAAGCCGAAAACCGTCGAGCCGCTGCCGCTCATCATGGCCCTCGCGGCGCCCTCTCGAACAAGCATGGCGCACAGGCTCTCAAGCTCCGGGAATCTGGGAAAAACGATTCCCTCCAGATCATTGCCGTATTCATGCCGCCTAAGGCGCACCGGGCTGTTTGTTTCGTCGAAATTGCGCCCTTCCCGGCCAAGCTTCTCACGGGACCAAGCATAGACCTCCTGCGTGGATAACGCGACGGACGGCTTGACCAGCAGGAACCAGCCGCTCCTCAAGGCTTCTCTCGCCTCGACGCGCTCGCCCCGCCCCCGGCAAACCGCCGCCGGGCCACCCAGAAAAAACGGAACATCCGAACCGACCTGCGCGGCCACCTCGCAAAGCTCCGCCGCCCCCATCCCGAGATTCCAGGCCCGGTTCAGCGCCCAGAGCGTACCCGCCGCGTTGCCGCTTCCTCCGCCCAGCCCTGCGCCCGCAGGGATGTTCTTTTTCAAATAGATGCGCGCGCCGAGTGCTTTTCGCCCCGATACCTCACGCAAGGCTCTCGCCGCATGATGCACGATGTTCTCCCTGCCGCCCGGTACGTCCTCCCTGTCCGTATCCACGAGAATCCTCCGGCCGCCCGGCTCGACTCTAACCTCGTCATACAGCGATACCTGCTGCATCCAGGTAATGAGTTCGTGATAGCCGTCGGCGCGCAGACCCAGAATCCTCAGGCGCAGGTTGATTTTCGCAGGCGTTTTCAAAACCACAGGTGCGGAAACGTCTCTGCCGCTCATGTAACGGACTATCCTCCCAGCCAAAGCGTTCTGGCGCCCCGGGGCGGCTCCAGGCGAAACAACTCGTCCGGAAGCGCCGTATCCACCGCGCCATCATCGGCGGGATAGGTGATTTGTAGCCGATTTTTCCCGCCGGGTCCCAGAATCTCCACCTGCGAGGGACGCCACGTTTCTCCGGTTCTGATAAACCCGCCATAGCGAACCACAATCGCCCCCCGTCGCGTGCGGATTCCCATTTTCACGGGATGAAAATTCCGAGGCTCCAATTCGACGAAACCCGAAACCACCCCACCGCTTCCTCTTCCCGTCTCGAGCAGGTAGACGGAGCCCGGCTTCTTCAATTCGAGATTTTCCTCGCCGCCCAGCACGGCCGCCCAGTCCCCCAGCAGCAGCTTGATGAAAATTTCGCTGTTCAGCGGGATCCCCAGAATCCCCTCGATTCCCCGCCTGTTCGTCCGGCCCATGTATACGGCGTTGCGCGAGGGAGAATAGGCGCGAAACGAAGCGCCTTGCGCAACGACGACCACGAGGGGCGTACCGAACGGAGAGAGAGGCTCCATGCGCAGCGAATCGGGCTTTCTCAGGATGAGCACCGCCTGGCCGGAGAACGAACCCTCGGGAACCAGGGGGTTTTCGCTCCTCGCCTTCGAGCGCTCACCGTGGAACCGCAACCGCATGAATACGGCGCCCCGGTACGAGCGAGGATATCGCCTCGCTTTGAGTTTGGCGATGATTTCCGCGCGCGACGCATCGAGCCGCGGGGCCTCCCCGACTTGCCCCGGTTGAAAGAGCGCGCAACCGGTCATGGTGCAGAACAAAAATGCCAGACAAAGACGCAAGGCTCGCAAGAATCCAATGTCCATTGTGAGAGAAGTCGAGAAAATCCGGGCGGGAGCAGCAGGCGCGACGAAATTCGCACAACCCTACATGACGGGCTTTCTCTTGTTCTGAAGGTGCGTTTGAATCTTTTTTTTCAGTTTTTCGTTTTCCGGGTCCGCCTCGGAGGCGCGCTTCCAGTGGAGAAGCGCATTTTCGAGGTCATGCAAGGCGAAGTATATATCGCCCAGGTGGTCAAGGATGACGGCGTCCTTGGGCATCTTCGTCGCCGCGTGCTGCACTTTCACGAGCGCTTCCTTGAAGCGGCCCTGACGGTAGTAGACCCACCCGATGCTGTCGAGAAAAGCGGCGTTCTCCGGCTCAATGGCCAAGGCGCGATCCAGCAGTTTTTCCGCCTCATCGAGGTTCTTGTCGAGTTCGGAGAACATATAGCCCAGCAAGTTCAGGGCGTTGGCGTGCTTCGGGTTCTTTTGAATGAGCTTCCTCGTCGTCGCCTCCACGTCGTCCCAGCGCTTCAGTTCATAAAAAGCCGAGGCGAGAGAATACGAATAACCCTCCCGGTCGGGCTCCAGCTTCACCGCTCTTTGAAGATAGGGCAGAGCTTCGGTGAACTTCTTCTGCCTCGAGAGCGCCAAACCACGCGTATAGTGGACCCGTCCCTCCTCAGGATGGTGCTTCTCGACTTTGTCCAGAACGTCGCTCGCCTCCTTCCATTTTTTCTGGTCGATGTACAACCAGGCGAGTTGGATGTGCCCATCCAGCGACTTGGGCAACAGCGACAACAATTCGAGAAGCTCCTCCTCGGCGCGCTCATATTGCTTCAACTCTTGGTAAATCCTCGCGACATACTTGCGCACCATCTCGTCTTTCGGATTCCTCGCCAGGACGAACCGGAACTCCTGAAGCGCGTCCTGGTATTCTCTCTGATCGAAGTTCAAAAACCCGAGGGTGCGGTGCACGCTCACGTTGTCGGGTTCCTCCGACCCGAGCGCCTTGAACTCTTCCAGAGCCTGCTTCATATCCTTCTTGCGGATGTAGAGTTGCCCCAGGCGAGAGCGAATGAGCCGATTGTCGGGTTCGATTTTTTGCGCCTTGATGTAGGTTTCTTCCGCATCGTCGAATTTTTCTTGTGCTTCATAGATTCTGGCGAGAAGCAGCATGCCGCGGATGAATCTCGGCTGCCTCTCCAGGAGTTTGAAAATTTCCCTCTCCGCCTCGCCGTATCTCTTCATGCCCGCATAGGCTTGCGCCAGGTTATACCGGCCGAGAATGGGCCTTCTCCCCGACTTGACGTGGGCTTCCAGCGTCTCGACGGCTTCGGGATACTTGCCCAAATCCAGGTAGACGCTGCCCAGGAGCAGGCGCGTCTCCTGGTGGTCGGGACTCATTTCCAGCAACTTGTTGTAAGTGGCGACGGCCTCCTCCAGTTTCGTCCGCGAAGCGTATATGCCTCCCAGAACGAAATGAGCCTCGAGGTTCTTTGCATCCTGCGCCGTCGCCTTGAGGGCGAATTTTTCGGCCTCGGCCAGTTTCCCCTGGCGAACGAGAAGCGATGCCAGGCGAGTCGACAAGAACGAGGAGTCCGGATTGTTCTCGACCGCCTGGACATAAGACGATTCCGCATCCTTGAGGTTTCCAGCCAATTCTTCGCGATAGCCGGAGATGAAATGAAAATAGGACTTTGACGTTCCCTTTACTTTGTCTGAAAGCGGACGCAGCTTGACCACGGGCGCGGGCGCAGCGGGCTTGACCTCGGGTTCGAGGGGCGTACACCCCGCCAGGAGCAGGGCAAAAGGCAAAATCAACTTGCCGTAGAATTTCATCATGGAATGCAACCTCTCCAAGAATTTCTCGCGCCGGATATTATCATAATTTGGATTTGCCATGCGCACGAATGTGGCGAATGAGTTTTTCCGTCGCGCGGCGCAATTGCTCATCCCCGATATCGGCGATAGCGTCACCAATTGCGGCTTCATCGCCCGAGGAAATCGGCGTCGCTCTCCGCGAAGGCGCAGCCGGTTCACCCTCCTCGTCATCATAGTCAAAGGCGAGGCCCCCGTTCGAGAGTCTGAAGCGAATCTCGCTGATGCGGGAATCCTCCATGTGCTCGTTGATTCTCGCCAGCAAATCCTGCTTTCTCAGCTCGAGTTCATACAACCAACTCGAGTTCGCCACTTCCACATACAGACAATCGTTTTTGATGGACACAGGACGGGCCGCACGAGAGATGCCCTCGCCCACGGCCCTGGGCCAGATGCGGAACACGAAATTCCTCGCCAGCCGCCTGCCCCAAGGCTCTTTCCGGCGCACTTCCCTCAGGATAGAAGCGAATCTCCTGGGCTTCGAGAAGGGAGGCCTATTCACCCGGAACACCTTTTTTCTCAAGAGTTTCGGGGATTCTCCCGTTTTGCAGTTCCCCGATGGCCGTCATGACGCGATCGATGATCTTCTGGCTCGCCTCTTTCGTGTTGGCGATCGCAAACTCGTCGCTCAAATCCATCGGCGCGCCGAACCGCAACTCGACCCTCGTCCCCGGGCGGGGAATGGTCTTGCCCACCGGGATCACCCGGTCCGTCCCCTTGATGGAGACGGGGACGACCGTGGGAGTGGTGTTTCGCACGATTCGGCCCACCATCCTGTTTCCACGCATGAGCCGCCCGTCGCGGCTCCGCGTGCCCTCAGGGTAGAGGATGACTTTTCCCTCTTTGATGTATTCCTCGATCATGCGGATGGATTTCCTGTCCGCACCGCCGCGCTTGATGGGGAACCCCCGCCATTTGCTCAGTATCCAGCCCACGACGGGGATGTCGAACAGCTCTTCCTTGCCCGCCTGGCGAAGCAGTTCTTCCGGATATTTCAAATAGATGGCCCAGGGGATCACCAGGACGTCGAGGGCGGAGATATGATTGCTCAAAAAGAGGATATTTCCCCCCGGCGGGATGTTTTCCATCCCGGTGATTTTCATTTTCGTGAACAGGCGCACCAGAAGACCCACGAAGCCGCGCCCCAGCCTTATCATCACCCGCTCGCTCAATGGACCCGCCCCGGCGATCAACTCGAGAGTCTCCCGTCATGCAGGGATGAAAAATCATTGAATTTCGTGGTTTTCAATGGCCGAGCCATCCAGAAGGCGTAGAGCGTAACCGCTCACGGGCGGACGTAAAGACATTATACCCTCACTCGATGGAGAATGACACAAGGCGGGATTGAAAAATGAGGTTGCCCGGCAACGAGGGGGGTGCAATAATTCGCCCGCTTTGCAGGGAAACGACCATTCGCCCGAAAGGGAGCTTTGCGTGTCCGGCATCAACCCGCTGATCTTCAGGGAATACGACATTCGCGGCGTGGTGGAGAAAGACCTCACGAACGAGATTGTCGAGACCATCGGCGGCGCTCTCGGCACGCACCTGGGCGGCGCGAACGGGGCCGCCATCGCCGTCGGGCGCGACAACCGCTTCTCCTCCCCCGATTTTTACGACGCGCTCCAAAAGGGTCTCACGGCCTCGGGCTGCCGCGTCATCGGGATCGGCATGGCGCCCACCCCGGTGGTTTCCTTCGCGACGCACCACCTCGACGTGGCGGGGGCGGTGCAGATCACGGGCTCCCACAACCCGCCGGAATTCAACGGCTTCAAGATCACCCGCGGGCGCGAGGCGATTCACGGCGCGGAAATCCAGGAAATCAGAAAAATCATCGAGGAGGGCCGCATCCACCGGGCCGAAGCGCGGGGCGCGTTCACAGAAGTCGACATCAGGCACAGGTACATCGAGCGGGCGTCTCGGGGTCTTACGCTCTCGCGGCCCGTCAAAGTCGTGGTGGATGCGGGAAACGGCGTCGGCGGCACGGTGGCGCCCCAAGTGCTGAGAAGGATCGGCGCCGAGGTGGTGGAGCTTTTTACCGAACCCGACGCCTCCTATCCCAATCACCATCCCGACCCCACGGTGCCCGAAAACCTCGAATCCCTCATCGCCAGGGTGCGGGAAACGGGCGCGGAGGTCGGCATCGGGCTGGACGGCGACGGGGACCGCATCGGCGCGGTGGACGCCACCGGCCGGATCATCTGGGGGGATGAGCTGCTCATGCTGCTGGCAGCGCCCATCCTGGCGCGAAGCCCCGGCGAGGCCATCGTCTTCGACGTCAAATGCTCATCGCGCCTCGCCGACGCCGTGAAGCGGATGGGCGGGCGCCCGGTGATGAGCGCGACGGGGCACTCGCTCGTGCGCGCCAAGATCGTGGAGGAGAAGGCGCCCCTGGGCGGCGAACTTTCGGGCCACATCTTCTTCGTGGACGGCTATCTGGGCTATGACGACGCCATCTACACGGCCGCCAGGCTCCTGCATCTTCTTTGCGATTCGGATGAAACGCTCGCCGAGCGGGTATCCGAAATCCCCACGTCGGTCTCGACACCCGAGATCCGGGTCGCATGCCCGGATGAGGAGAAGTTCCAGATCGTAGAAAACCTAAAGAATCACTTTAAGAATACATATGAAACCGTTGAAGTAGATGGCGCTCGCATCAATTTCGAGAAGGGCTGGGGACTCATACGCGCCTCGAACACGCAGCCCGTGCTCGTCATGCGCTTCGAGGCGCTCGACGAACCCTCCCTGCGCGCGTACCAGAGCGAAGTATACCAAGAGATCAAAAAATACCCCGCCGTCTCCCTGCCGGATGCGTAGCCTCCGCGCGCTCTACGAGTGGGTGCTGAGCTGGGCGGATTCGCGCTACGCCCTGCCCGTCCTCGTCGTCGTATCGACGACGGAATCCGTCTTCTTTCCCATTCCGCCGGACCCGCTCCTGATGGCCCTTGCCCTCGCCAGGCCGCAAAGGGCGTATCTCTACGCCGCCGTCTGCTCGGCGTCCTCCGTTCTGGGCGGCGCGCTGGGCTATTTCATCGGCTTTTATCTCCTAAAAAGCGTCGGCGAGCCCATCATCGCGTTCTACGGGGTGGCGGATAAATACCAGATCGTTCAGGAATACTACCGCGCCTATGACGCCTGGGCGGTGGGAATCGCGGGCTTTACACCGATACCCTATAAGGTGTTCACCATCTCTGCGGGCGCGTTCGAGATCGATTTCTGGGTTTTCCTGCTCGCGTCCGCCTTAAGCCGCTCGGCGCGCTTTTTCATCGAGGCCGCGCTCATCCACCGCTTCGGCCCGCCGATACGAAGTTTCATCGATCGCCGCTTTAATTTATTGACCATCCTCTTTATCGTATTGCTTTTGGGCGGTTTTCTCCTGTTCAGGGGGATTTTCCAGTGACCCGGCGCAGCACGCCCCCCTTATGGGCGGTCATCATGGCGGGAGGCTCAGGCACGCGCTTCTGGCCGGTGAGCAGAAAGTCGAAGCCCAAGCAATTCCTGCCGCCTGGCGGGGGGATGCCTCCCAAAAACGCAGGTCCCTCGCTGCTCGAAATGACGCTGGCGCGCGCACGCGGCTTCGCCTCGCCCGAGCGAACGCTCGTCATGGCCTCGGCGGCGCACCGGAAATTCTTGAGAAATCTCGATATCCCGAAAGGCAACGTCGTCCATGAACCTGTGGGCAAAAACACCGCCCCCTGCCTCGGTTTGGCGGCGCGCCTCATCGAATCGCGCGAGCCGGGCGCTGCGATGTGCGCCGTTCCCGCAGACCAGTTCGTCGGAAAAACGAGGGAGTTCCGCAAACTCGTCAAGGCGGGGGCACGGCTGGCGAACGAGCATGGCTCAATCGTCTCGCTCGGTGTGCCGCCACACTCGCCCGAGACCGGCTTCGGCTACATCGAACGCGGCGAGCGCATCGAGGACGCGGGAGAGGTCGAGGCGTTTCGCGCCAGGAGGTTCCGGGAAAAGCCCCCGCTCGCGCAGGCCAAAAGGTATGCGGCTTCCGGCAGGCACTACTGGAACAGCGGCATCTTCATCGCACAAGCCGCCCGACTGCTCGAAGAACTCGAAACCCACCTGCCCCGCCTGAGCGCTGTTTTGAGCCGTGCGGCATCCGCATACGTGAAGCGCGACGCCGCCGCTTTCGCGAAATTGTGGGAGAAGTGCGAATCCATCAGCATCGATCACGCGGTGATGGAGCGAACGCGCAACCTCATCGTCCTGCCCGCCGACGTCGGCTGGAGCGATCTGGGCACGTGGCCGGCTCTCCGGGGCGTCCTGCCGCGCGATGAGGCCGGCAACGTCTGGATACTGCCCAGGGGGGGCAAAACCGAATCCATCGACGCGAAGAACCTCATCGTCCGCTCGAACAAGAAGTTCGTCGCCGCCGTCGGGGTCGAGGACCTCATCGTCGTCGAGACGGACGACGCGCTCCTCATCTGCCCGGTGGGGGATGCGGAAAAGATCGGCGAGATGGTCAAGAACTTCGGGGAAAAAGGCGGGCGATTCCTGTGAACCATCGCGTGAAAGGCTGACATGCTCTGGGAACACGCCCTTATTCTCGGCGTCCTGCAAGGCTTGACCGAGTTTCTGCCCGTGAGCAGTTCGGGGCATCTCGTTCTGGGCCAGAGCATTCTGGGGCTGAAAGAACCCGAGTTGTTCTTCGACGTCCTGCTCCACGTCGGCACGCTCGCCGCCGTCCTCATCTTCTACGGAAAAGACCTCTGGCGCATCGCGCGGGGGTGGTGCGCGTCCCTGGCAGGCAAAGATGCAGACGAGGCCGCGGCCAGAACGGGCTGGCTCCTGATTCTCGGCTCGGTTCCCGCAGGAGTAGTCGGCGTTTTGCTGGGCGATCTGGTCGAGGGGATGTTCGCCTCTCCCAAGCTCGCCGCCTGCGCGCTGCTCGTCACGGGCGGCATCTTGTGCCTGAGCGAACCCCGGGAAGGCGCGGACCGGGAGGAAGCCGAGATGACGCCAAAAGACGCCCTCATCATCGGCATATTCCAGGCTTTCGCCGTCGTTCCGGGAATCTCGCGCTCGGGCGCGACCATCGCCGCCGCCCTCATGCGCGGCGTGGCGCGTGAGCAGGCCGCGCGTTTCAGCTTCCTGCTCTCCATACCCGCCATTTTGGGCGCATTCGCACTCAAGGTGAAAGACCTGGAAGGCCCGCTCGGCGAGAAGCTGCTCCCCTACGCCGTCGGCGCGCTGGCCGCCGCGGTCGTGGGGGCCGTCGCCCTGGGCTGGCTCATCCGGCTCGTGCGGGGCGGCAACCTTGTGCGCTTTCGCTACTACTGCTGGGGCGCAGGCGTACTGGCCCTGCTCTACCTGTTCACAACGGGGTAGCGACGCTCGCCTAGTGCATGGGTGAGAACGAAGCGGGCACCCAGATCTCCGAATTCTGCGAGTCCAGGAACGGACGCGAGCCCGGAGGCCAGTTCGGAAGCTCGTGCGCTTTCTTGCGAATCTCGGCGCGGTGGTTCATGTCCTCATACGCCCAGACGTGAATCCACTGGTTGAGCGGCCCCATGTCGGTCATGAAGAGCGCCGCCAGCGGGGAGAGCTCTTCCCGCGCCGCGATGTGCTCGGTCCATCGGCTCAGGACCTCGCCCGTCTTGCCGGGCTGCACGGTGTAGGTCCTGAACTCATACACGCTGCCGTAGGCTCCGAGGCGCGG
>WTGD01000423.1 GCA_011523725.1 Nitrospinota bacterium | reverse complement strand
GACCGTCCCAGAACTGGGACTCGTTGTAGGCGGCGTTGATCACCGTGGGCACGTCCCGGAGTGTGAGCCTGCCACCAAATCCCGTTCCATACTGGCGCGCGTTCGAGAATCCGCGCCGGGGCATGTGGCACGTCGCGCAGGAGACCTGCCCGTCGCCGGAGAAACGCTTTTCGAAGTAGAGGAGTTTTCCGAGCTCGACCTTGGGCCGCGTCATGGGGTTGTCATCGGGCACGGGAACGTCGTCGAGACCCAGGGGCGGCTCGGGTGGGAGTTCTTGCTGCGCGCGCGCGTCCTGCGCATGCGACATCGGCGCAGGCATCCACCCGATCGCCGGAATCAGAATGCACAGCAATGCGATTCGCGCGAGGTGAAACACGGTTTTCCTCTGCAAGGCGGAACACCGCCCGGGGCGGGCAGGACCCCCGTCTTTATGCCCTCTGCAACAGCTCGATGCTGACGCCATCGGGCGCCTCGATGAAGGCGATTCGCGTCGTCGGGTTGAATTGTACGGGTTCGACGGTGAATTTCACACCTTTTCCCTTGAGGTCGTCACAATAGGCGTCGAAATCCCCAGAAACCTCGAAGGCGAAATGATCCGTTCCCCACTCCAGTCCGCTCTTCTCCCCCGCGCTCTCGCCCGTTCTTTCCCCCCGGACGATGACCGTGGCGCCGTTGAATCGTACCGGAATCTGCGGCGCGCCCTTGAACACGCCGCCCTCGCCGCGTTCGCCGCCTAAATTTTCGACGAACCAGTTCACGCTCGCCTCGGGGTCTTTGCTGATGACGTGCACGTGGTCGAATACGATATTTACTGAACCCATTGCTCGGCTCCTCTTTCGCCTGTCAGTCCCAGGTGACGTCCCCGAATTCATCCGGTCCCGGCCTGCCCGCGGCCCGGAATCCGGCGACTTCTGCCTTGCTCTGCGCGACGGTGCTGTTCGCCCCGTGGCCGGGGTAGAGAACCGTCTCGTCCGGCAGGGCGAAGACCTTGTTCTCGATGGAATCGAGCGACTGAAGCAGTTGCCCGTGGTTCCAGGTCTTACCGGGGCCGCCGGGGAAAATCGTATCGCCGCAGACGCAGTGGCCCGGGTAGTAGAACATCAGCATGCCCTTGCAGTGGCCGGGCGTGTGGATGGCCTTGAGCGTAATCTCGCCGAAGGTTATCTCCTCGCCGTCCGCGATGGTGAAGTCCGGGCTGATGCCGAACTCCTTCGCGTCCTCGGCGTGCTGGCCCAGGGGCGCGCCCGTGCGGCTGCGCACCTCGTCCAGCGCGTCGATGTGGTCGCCGTGGCAATGGGTCTGTAGAATGTACCTGGGCGTGGCGCCTTCGCACGCGGCGAGAATCGGCTCGGCGGAATGGGAGGTGTCGATGATGACGCACTCCTTCGTCGCCTTGCACGTCAGCACGTACACGTTGTTGCTGTAGGGGCCGATGTTGAGCTTCTGGAAATCGAGCGCGGGAAGGTCCACCCTCTGGTCGAATTCGCCCATGTCGTTTTCTCTCCTTTGTCTGGTGAAGACCTGTGTTCATTGAAGACGATGCGACAGGAAACTTTACTGCCTTAACCGGGCAGACCACAACCGCAAGACGGGAATTATAGTGGACAAACCCTTCGTATACGCGAACCTGGCGATGACGCTCGACGGGAAAATTGCGAGTTTCGACCGCGAGGATTTCTCCCTGGGTTCCAGGTCGGATCGCCTCGAGATGGATCGACTGAGAGCCCGTGCGGACGTCGTGGTATGGGGCGGGGGGACGCTCCGGACGGCGCGCCACCCCGCAAGGGTGCGCGAGGAATCCCTCGTCCGCGAGCGCGCAGAACGCGGCGTCGCGCCGCATCCGGCGAACGCGCTGATCACGAAAAGCGGTGCTTTCCCCGATAAATTGCCCTGGTTTTCAGCCGATGAAATCGAGCGGTTCATTTTCACGGTGCCGGAGGGCGCGCGACGCCTCGATGAAACCCAAACTGCAGGCGCGGAAATGATTGTCCTGAATGAAGCGGAGCCTCTCGCGCCCCAGGTGCTGGCCCATCTCGGTGAGCGGGGGATGAAGAACGTGCTTATTGAGGGCGGCGGCGCCCTGGTGTGGGAGTTCGCCCGGTATATCGAAGCGTTTCACGTGACGCTCACCCCCTGGCTGGCCGGAGGCGCATCGGCGCCTACGCTCATGGACGGGCCGGGGTTCCGCTCGGGCGAATTTCTGGGCCTCACGCTCGTGGAAGTTCGCCAGGTAGGGGATGAGCTGTTCCTGCGCTACGCCAGGAAGCCGGAGTGACGCGCCGCCTGCCGAGGGTTTTGAGGAGAGGTTTGTTCTTTGAAAGCAACCCCCCTGTCCCCCCTTGTCAGGGGGTAAAACCGACGCCCCTCGGCGAGGGTGGAAAAAAGCCCCCTGACAAGGGGGGTTGGGGGGGTTATTACCCTGACAAAACTTTCCAACAGCCCCCACCGCGTCGATTGAACCGCCACCGCGCCATGTGATACTCATACAAGCCTGAAATCATTTTCTCGCAATACTTCAAAAGGCGTATTCCATTGTCATCGCCGGGAGGGGGAGGCCGTGGCCACCAGGGCGAAGCGAAGATCGGCGAAGCCGAAGAGGTTGACGAAAAAGGACCTGAACGCGATGTACCGCAACATGCTGCGCATCCGCCGCTTCGAGGAGAAGACGGACGAGTTCTTCATGGCGGGCCGGGTGAAGGGGGCGGTCCACGTGAGCATCGGGCAGGAGGCGTGCTCGGTCGGCGTCTGCACGGCGCTCGAAGATGAGGACGCCATCCTTACCACCCACCGGGGGCACGGACACTCCATCGCCAAGGGCACCCGGATGCCCGAGATGATGGCCGAACTTCTCGGCAAGTCCACCGGGCTGTGCAAGGCGCGCGGGGGCTCCATGCATATCGCCGACATCTCGAAGGGCCACTACGGCGCGCACTCCATCGTGGGAGCGAACATGCCGATGGCCACGGGCATGGGCCTCGCCTATCAGCTCGAAGGCACGGGCCGCGTGGCGGTGGTCTTCTTCGGCGACGGGGCGTCCAACCAGGGCAGCTTCCATGAATCGATGAACCTGTGCGCCATCTGGAAGCTGCCGGTCATCTTCTTCTGCGAGAACAACCACTACGCGGTGAGCTATCACGTGGAGCGCTCCACCGCCGTCAGGGACATCAGCGTGCGCGCGCAGGGCTACAACGCGCCGGGCCTCACCGTGGACGGCATGGACGTGGTGGCCGTCTACGAGGCGACCGCCGAGGCCGTGCGCAGGGCGCGCGAGGGCGGCGGCCCCAGCCTCATCGAGGCGAAGACCTACCGCTTCTTCGG
>WTGD01000354.1 GCA_011523725.1 Nitrospinota bacterium | reverse complement strand
GAATTCGAAGTGGACGGCGAGGCCGTTCAGCTTCCCGCTTATGTCGATAAGAACGCGCCCGTGGGCGTCGCCTTCGCGCCGGAGGGTTATTTGCGCGCGCACGGGGGATCGGCGCTGAACACCGGCGGCGCGCCGGGACGCCAGGGCATGGAGATCCGGGTCCGCAAGGCGGAGAAACCCCAGGAGGTGGGCGCGTAGATGATTACCCTGCTCATCATACTCGGGAAAGTGCTCGTGGGCTTCGGCGGGCTTTTGTTGCTCGCCGCCTACATGACCTGGATGGAGCGGCGCGTGTTCGCGCTCGTACAGGTGCGCGTAGGCCCCAACCGCGTGGGTCCTTCAGGGCTTCTGCAGCCCATTGCGGACGGGATCAAGCTCATGTTCAAGGAAACCATCATCCCCGCTCAGGCGGACAAGGTGATTTACGTTTTAGCACCCGCCGTCACGCTCATTCCGGCGCTGGCCGCCTTCGCCGTGGTGCCTTTCGGCGATTCTGTGACCGTGCTCGGCCAGAAGGTGGACCTGGTCCTGGCCGACGTGAACGTCGGCATCCTGTATATCTTCGCCATGGCGGGCATCGGCGTGTACGGCATCGTGCTCGGCTCATGGGCTTCGAACAGCAAGTACCCGCTCATCGGCGGTCTTCGCTCCGCGGCCCAGCT
The DNA here is from genome assembly GCA_011523725.1 of Nitrospinota bacterium. Taxonomy (GTDB): domain Bacteria; phylum UBA8248; class UBA8248; order UBA8248; family UBA8248; genus Bin107. The sequence goes on along the minus strand of WTGD01000354.1, from coordinate 2,657 downwards.
CATCAGCTACGAACTCTCGCTCGGCATGTCGCTTCTGGGCGTGGTCATGATCTCGGGCACCCTGAGCTTGAAGGGAATCGTCGATGGCCAGGCCGGGATGCCCTACATCGTCTTGCAGCCTTTGGGTTTTCTGCTGTTCGTCATCTGCATGCTGGCGGAGACGAACCGCGCGCCGTTCGATTTGCCCGAGGCCGAGAGCGAACTCACGGGCGGTTTTCATACCGAGTACAGCAGCATGCACTTTGCGGTTTACTCTATCGCCGAGTACTGCAGCATGATTACGCTCTCAGCGGTGGGGGCGACTTTTTTCCTCGGCGGATGGCGCGGGCCGCTGCTGCCGCCCGTCGTCTGGTTCCTGATCAAGGTGCTGGCGTTCATGTTCTTCTTCATGTGGCTGCGCGCCTCCACGCCGCGCCTGCGCTATGACCAACTGATGGGCTTCGGATGGAAGGTGCTTCTGCCGCTGTCCATCCTGAACGTGATACTCACGGCCGCCGCCGTCGTTTTCATCGGCTAGCGGGCCGTGTGAGGGGGAGGAGGTTCCATGTTAGGCGAGATTTGCAAGGGGTTGTGGCTGACGATCAGACATTCCTTCAAAAACCGCGTGACCGTGCAATACCCCGACGTCAAAGAGGAGATGCCCGTGGGCTACCGCGGCCTCCACAAGCTGCTGCGCTGGGAGGATGGTCTCGAGCGCTGCGTGGGGTGCAAGCTCTGCTCGGCGGCCTGTCCCGTGGACTGTATTTATGTGGAATCGGAGGAGAACGACCCCGAGGCGCCCACTTCCAAGGGCGAGCGCTACGCCAGCATTTACGAGATCAACGAGCTTCGCTGCATCTTCTGCGGATACTGCGAAGAGGCCTGCCCGGTCGGAGCGGTCGTGCTGGGCAACGAGTATGAATTCTGTCAGGACGACCGGGGCAAGTTCCTCTACGAGAAGGGCGATTTGCTCGTGGAGCGGACCGAGGATTATCCGGAGCTTCATGCCCGCTATGAAGAGAAAAACCTGCTCACGTATGTCTAGGGTTCGATTTGAAGCGGGCACCCGCCCGCTGGAGGATGGGCGGTAGTGGCCAGTTCCCTGTTTTTTTATTTCCTGGCGGTGGTGACGACGGTGGGCGCAATAGCCGTCGTCGCGTTCCCCAGCCCGCTCTACAGCGTACTCGCCCTGATCCTGACCTTCCTGGGCCTCGCGGGGCTTTATCTCTCGCTTCACGCGCAGTTCGTCGCCATCGTTCAGGTGATCATCTACGCCAGCGCGATCATGATGCTCTTCCTGTTCGTGGTGATGCTGATCAACTTAGGGAGGGAGGAGAAGCGGGAATTGCGCCTGCCCGGCCAGAAGCTGCTGGGCGCCATCGCGGGGCTCGCCGTCTTCAGCATGCTGCTCAAGGTATTCCTCTCCACCTCCCTCATGACGGGAAAGAAGGGGAGTTTTCCGCCCGAGCGCGTGAGCGAGTTGGGCAACACGCAGATTATCGGAAACCTCTTGTTGACGGATTACGTCCTGCCGTTTCAGGCGATGGGCGTCTTGTTGTTCGTGGGCATCGTCGGCGCCGTGGTGCTGGCGCGCAGGCGAAGCCGCTAGGAGGGGTGGGACGTGGCGCCGCTCGAGCATTATCTGATATTGAGTGCGGTTCTCTTCTCCCTGGGCGTCGTGGGCGTCGTGGTGCGCAGAAACGCCATCGTCGTCATCTTGTGCATCGAGTTGATGATGAACGGGGCGAACCTGGCGTTCGTGGCCTATGGCCGCTTCCTCGATTCGATGGCGGGCCAGATGATCGTGTTTTTCGTGATGGCGGTGGCCGCGGCGGAGGCCGCCATCGGGCTGGCCATCGTGGTGCTGATCTACAGAAACCGCGAGTCCACGGATCTCGACGAAATCAACCTGCTGAAGCTATAGAGCCAAGGAATCATGGATAGTCTGACCCTCATATTGCTGTTCCCCCTCATCGGCGTGCTGGTGAACCTGCTCTTCGGCTGGAAGCGCGGGGAGAAATTCGCCGGCTGGGCCGCGACGCTGGCGATGGCGCTCGCGTTCGCGGCGTCGCTCGCGGGCTGGCTTCGCCTTCTGGCGATGCCCGAGAACGGGCGGCTCATCCGTGTCGTGTTGTTCGAGTGGATTCCCGTGGGCGCCTTCGAGGTCAATGCGAGCTTCTCGCTGGACCCGCTCTCGGCCGTCATGGCGCTCGTCGTCACCGGCGTCGGGACGCTGATCCACCTCTACTCGATGGGCTACATGCACGACGATCGCGGCGTGGTGCGCTATTTCATCTACCTGAACCTCTTCTCGCTCTCGATGCTCACGCTCGTTCTGGGCGATAACTTCGTGGTCATGTTCGTGGGCTGGGAGGCGGTGGGTCTTTGCAGCTACCTGCTCATCGGCTTCTGGTACGAGCGCAAGGCGGCGGCCGAAGCCGGCAAGAAGGCCTTCATCGTGAACCGGGTGGGTGATTTCTGCTTCCTGATCGCGCTTTTCTACATCTACAGCGTCGTCGGCTCGCTGGATTTCTCGGAGGTGTTCTCGAAGGCCCCGGGGTTGCTCGGTCCCGAGAGCGCTGCGGCGACGATCATCTGTCTACTGCTCTTCGCGGGCGCTACGGGCAAGAGCGCGCAGATTCCGCTCTACGTCTGGCTGCCCGACGCCATGGAAGGCC
>WTGD01000219.1 GCA_011523725.1 Nitrospinota bacterium | reverse complement strand
ACTTTTCTCTTCATCTTCATCCTGAACTGGAGCGAGTTCCTGCTCGCGCTGACGCTCACCCAGCCGAAGGTCGTCACGCTGCCCATCCTGCTCAACAAGTTCCAGAGCGCCTCGGAGGGCAGGCTCTACGGGCCGCAGGCCGCTATCGGGACGGTCATCACCGTACCGGTGGTCATCCTCGGCGTCCTGATCCAGAAGCACCTCGTCACGGGATTCAGCTTCGGCACCGTCCGCAAGTAGGATCGTTACGATACCGGAGCCCGCCCATCAGCCTTCCGGCAGTTCCGGGACGAGACGACGGCCCGCCGCCGTGAGCGCGTCTATCGCCTCGCCGACGATCCGCGCAACCAGCGCGCCCGCGCCCGGGCGGTCGGCGATCAGGTCCAGCCCCTCGCCGGCGAAGGTGACCCCCATCTCCGTGTCCCCCCCGCGCAGGGCCTCGAAGAAGCGCTCGCGCATCGAGGGGTTCTGCTCCCGCAGTTCGCCGTCGCGGCCATGCCAGGCGTCGGAGAAGGCGTTGCGGATGGCGCGCCCGGTGTAGGGTTCCGGCCAGGCGATGCCCCGGGCCGTATCGAAGGCCTTGGTGCGCAGCGTGTTATCGCCGCCGGTCCGCTCGATGAGCGCTTTCTGGTTCGGGTGGCCCAGCGCTTCGCGCGTGGCGAAGAAACGGGTGCCGATCAAAACGGCCTCGGCACCCAGCATCAGGGCGGCGGCCAGGCCGCGCCCGTCACTGATCCCGCCCGCGGCGGCGACCGGGATCGGCGCCACCGCGTCTGCGACCGCCGGAACGAGCGGCAGCGTGGCGCGCTCGGCCCCGTGGCCCCCGGCCTCCGTGCCCTGGGCGACGATAATCTGGGCGCCTTTCGCCGCCGCCTCCCGGGCGTCTTTCAGCGTCTGGACCTGGCAGATCAGCGTCGCGCCGGCCTCTCGTATCTTCGCGGCGTAGGGTGCGATATCGCCGAAAGAGAGCATCACGGCCCGCGGCTTGCATTCCAGCGCCGCGTCGAGCGCGCCGGGCCGCTCATCAAGCGCCCATGTGATGAAGCCGATACCGACCGCGCCCTCGCCCGACTTGTCGAATTCGCCTCGAATCCACACATCCGATCCGTAGCCGAACGCGGGGTCGGCGTAGCCTGCGCCGATCAGGCCCAAACCGCCGCCGGCGGAGACCTCGCGGGCCAGCGCGCCGCCCGCGACACCGCCCATCGGGGCGAGCAGGATCGGGTGGTCGATGTCCAGGAGACGGGTGATCGCGGTCGAGAGTTTCATGCCCGGGAGCATGGCGGCGAAGCCTGGGGTTGTCAAACCAAGCGCCCGACCCGAAGAGCGCCTCCCGCCCCGGTTCACGCTCTTCCGGGCGCATGTCATAATGCCGTACATTCCCTTCCGGTGGGCGCGAAGGGCGTCACCATCGCGGTGAAGCGCGCGTACCGGCCGATGGCTGAAAGGAGTCCGAGATGAACGCTTCTGCGAAGGATGGCTGGAAACCCCTGGAGTGGGCGGATTTTCCGGAGGGCTTCACGCCCTTCTTCCTCGACCCGACGGGGGCGCGGCTCGATACGAAGGAACTCTCCCCGGGGGTGTACGCGCTGCTTTCCTCCGTCCCCAACGTGGACAACGCTGGTTTCGTCGTGGGCGAGAAGGACGTCCTCGTGGTCGACGCGCACATCAACCCGGCCATGGCGCGCCAGATTCAGGAGCGGGTGCGCGAGGTGACCGACAAGCCCATGCGCTACCTCGTCAACTCGAACTACCACGGGGACCACACCTTCGGGAACTGCGCGTTCCCGGCGGAGACGCTGATCATCCAGCACCGCATGACGGCCGCGCTCGTCCCCTGGCACGAGGAAGAGAAACGCTTCATGCTGCCCTGCGTGGGGAACGACCCGAAGATTCTCGAAGAGGTGGAACTGCGCCGCCCCGACGTCGTCTTCGGCGACTTCCTGCAAATCGACCTGGGGGGCAAGGTGGTGGAACTGCACCATTTCGGCCCGGCGAACACCCCCGGCGACACCATCACCTACGTTCCCGAGGCGAAGGTCGCCTGGACGGGCAACATGACGGGCGGAAACCTCATCGTCCCGCTCGAGAGCGACGCGCCGACCTACATGAACTCAATCGCGCGCCTCGCCCAAGCAATCGAGGTAGAAACGCTCATTCCAGCCCACAACCCGATGTCGGGGCCGGAACTCCTGGGCGGGTATATGCAGTACCTGAGTGACGTGACCCAGGCCGTGCGGGGGGCGCACAGCGCCGGATGGACGCTCGCCGAGGCGATGGAGCGAATCACGCTCGACCTCGACAGGCCCTACGCCCCGCCCGCGGATCACCCGCGGTTCGACTTCTTCGGGGACCTTCACAGCTACGCCGTGATGAAAACCTACCAGTCCCTCGCGGGGTGACGGCACCGGGGAGGGTCAAACCTTCGATACGCGGCTTCGCCGTTACTCAGGATGAGGCGGAACGGGGTTATTCAACGACCTCAAGGCGGGAGCGTTTGCCGATTGACGCGACTGATGAAGTCAGTCCCGACCGAGAAAGGAGGAACTGCATTACACTCTGCGGAAGCTGTATCGTGGGTATAGGCATACGAAAAGCTACGAGAAACTCGGATACTCCACTCGGCCTGCCCGTATCAAATTTGGCGGAGAGAGAGGGGTTTTGCCTAATCTTCCTCTTTATGTGGAATATACAACCTTGATGATACGTAACCGTCAGGTTTTTGCCCTTGTCTAACGCCGAAGAGATTCTTGTGGAATTTTTGATGTAAGTTCCCATTTCGAACGATGCTGGCTGCTCAATCGGTTTTTCAGGCGATTGCAACTTGCTTCTGTGTAAATTATTACAATCCGCTCTCTCAACCTGCAGATTCGAAAGCCCGCTCCGTCGGGCCGACCGAACTGAGGCCGCAGCGCAGGGCCTCGAGGTTGAACGTCATCCAGGGAGGCACGTTCCCGATGTTCACGTCGGGGCCGAATTCGGTGAGCAGGAATTTCTGAAGCTCGTAGATGACGTTGTTCGTCGTGCCCTCGATCCACCAGCCGGGAAGCTCGAAAATCACTTTGGGTAAGTCCATCCGCTCGCGGATCGAATCGATCAGGGCGTGGTCGGCCTCGCCGCCGGGCATGAGTTCCGCCGCCTCGAAGAGCACCACCGAGGCGCCCGCGTCCATGCAGATGTTCGCCTGAGCGATCAACGCCGCGGCGTCCTGCTTGCCGGTCTTGGAGCCCACCTCGCCGTGCACCTCGAGACCGGCGTCCACCGCCGAGCGCACCATTCGCTCCCTTTCGCCGTCGGACAAGGACACGCAGTTGTCTGAAATCT
>WTGD01000402.1 GCA_011523725.1 Nitrospinota bacterium | reverse complement strand
TCTGCGATACACACCCCGCTGTCCCGGCAGACTAGACACCCCTCTAAGCCCCCTACATTTCTTTGCGCGTCGAACATCATTTCATCGGAGACCGCAATCGCTGTGCCCCCACTTTCGCGAATCGCCCGAAGACACAAAAAATCCGCCAGAACCTTCGGCGCGCGCAAGCCGGATACCATCGTCGTCGGGTTGTCCCACAAGGTCGAAACTTCATCGTCGTTCTCATATGCCCGCACGAGCGGGGCGCAGCCCTCGGCCTGAACACAAATCATGCGTGGTCTTTTTTCACTTATCCAGCCCAACGCTTCGAGTTCGCTAAATGCGCGCCACATTGCCACCAATCCCGTCCCGCCACCTGTGGGATACAGAATTACGTCAGGGACATCGCCGCCGAATTGCTCGACGAGTTCATAGGCCATCGTTTTCTTGCCTTCGGCTCGATAGGGCTCCTTGAACGTGGACAATTCGAACCAATCTTCCGCTGGAGTTCTATGCGCCACGATTTCCGCGCAATGATGTATATAGCCACGAACTACGGTCACATCGGCCCCTGCCAGCGCACACTCCACCTTATGCACGCTTGGCGCTTTTTCCGGAACAAATACAGACGCTTCGATTCCCGCTCGCGAAGCGTAAGCCGCCGCTGCGCCGCCTGCGTTTCCAGCCGTAGGGATGGCGATTTTTTTCGCGCCCAGATGCCGTGCCATCGTGATTGCGACCGATAGCCCTCTGGACTTGAAACTCCCCGTCGGATTCAGGCCTTCATCTTTCACAAACAGATTGGAAAGCCCAAAAGCTTTTTCAAGACGAGGTGCCCTCAACAAGGGAGTCATGCCCTCGCCAAGTGTAACGATGGCGCTTTCATCGGGGGCCGGGAGCATTTCATGGTAGCGCCACATGGAATGGACGCGGTCCGCCACGTTCTTGAAATCCAAAGTATGCGCGGCGGCTTTAATGTCGTATCGCGCCAGTAATGGAGCCCCACTGGGGCTCAGATTCATCAAACCGTCTGGCTCGAACTGTTCCCCAGTTTTTGAACATTCGAGCCCTATGAATGCAGAGAAAGAATTCATCTCGGAGTCTCATATTTGAGGTTTTCATTCTCGATATTGTTGCATCAGAAGCACTCTGCTACCTTTGCATTGATTTCCATAACGATATCGTCATCATCGCTGCCCCTGCAAGGAGAGACCAATGGCACGCAGAGTAAAGGCATTGCCAGGCCCGGCAAAAACCCAAGGATTCGTCGAGATCGTAGAGGGCGTGCATATTTTCATCGGAGGGGACGGCGGCACGAATTTCGGTCTCGTTCTTACGGACGAAAAACCCGTCATCATCGATAACGACATCCGGATACGAAAGGCTTTTGTATCCGGAATGAAAGAAATCACCCGAAAATCACCCGGTCTGGTTCTCAACACCCACCACAATTTCGACCACACCTCCGACAACGGTTATTACCACAAACGAGGAGCCGTTTCCGTTGGTGAGGAAAACGTGCGTTTGGAGATGGAACGGGAGGAGAACGAGGGCATCTGGGTGAAGCAAATGGCGGGCAGGCCGCAAAAAGTGGAACACCTGATCGGCAAGCTTCACATCGCTCCGCCCATGGTGACGTTCGAGGGCGAAATTTCCATCCGCTACGGCGGGCGATTATTCGAGATGGTCCACATTGGTCATTGTCACACAAAGGGAGACACCGTTGTCTGGATGCCCGAGGAGAGAATTCTCTTCACGGGGGACCTGCTCGACTACCGGACCCACCCGGTGGCAAGGCTGGGGAATTTCGGCAACTGGATAAATGCGACCCCAAAACTAAAGAAATTTCCCGCCAAGTTCCTCATCCCCGGTCATGGGCCCATTCCCACGCAACCCGCCTCAAAAGTATGGGATGAATTCAGGGGCTATATGACGAAATTGCGCTCCCGCACCGCCGCTGCCCTGAAAAAACATCGGACCATCGCAAAAGCGGTTACGAGCGTTCACATGGATGAATATCGCAATTGGTTCCGCTCAAACCTGGTTCCGCAAAACGCGACGTTGATGGCAAAGGAATTAAGAAAGAAAAGGCGATAGCCTCACACCCACTCCGTTGGCGGCGCTTCTCCCTCGAAATACCCGGAAGGCACATCCCCTCGCACACGGCGGGCGAGCAGACGTTTTGTTGTTAAAGAAAATCGGCTTTCCACCTCGCAGGATGAAGACCACGGCTCTTCATCCTGAAATCCACCCACCCGAATTTCTCCTTCCACGATCAAAACGCCATCTCCCACCTCGGGAGTATTTCTCACCACGCCGGTTTTTTCATCCCAAAACCGCACGGCGCCATCGCTTGCGCCGAAAACATAAACGGAACCTCCTCGCTTCCAGTCCACCGTCGCAAACGATCCTCCTTTTTCTTCCCTTCTCATTTCCGCGCTGCTCGTACCCACGATGTATAAATCTCCCCAGATGAGAGGAGGCGCTATCACCCAGCCCGCCGTGTTCTCCACTCGCCAGCGAAAATTGCCGCTTTCGCGGTCCACGGCAAAAAAATGTCCCTTTTCCTGGTCATTCAGGACAGCGAAAATTCCCGTTTCATCCGCGGCATACAGCGAAGTGTGCACTCCGAGGTGTTCAAGAAGCTCATCGGGTGGAATCGTCACAATACCTGCCTCCCCGTCAGCGATCATCGACATAAGCCGAACAGCAACATTCAGCCATAGAATACCCGAAGATACCTTCCACCCCTATCTCATCAAGTGAGATGGAGCAACGCGCTGTTCATCAAGGTCGTGCGCTATGATCATTTTTGATAAGATTAGTACAATAATTCGCCTTAAAAATAGAGATCATGAAAAAGGAGATTTCACATGGCCGTCATCACCATTTCACGTCAATACGGGACCGGTGGAATTTTCATTGCGCGTAAGCTCGCGGACGAATTGGATTATGCGTTTCTGGGACGGGACGAACTCGTCGAAATTTGCAAGCAACGAGGTTTGACCCTGGATTTGGAGAAAATAGAAGGCCGCGCTCCAACAATCCTGGAACGCACCTTTGGCGTCGGACGAGACAGCTTGCGAAGTGTTTTATCTGAATGTATGAACGAAGCAGCGGAGAAAGGGAACGTCGTTATCGGCGGGTGGGGAGGTCAAGTACTCCTCAAGGAGCGAACCGATGCCATGCATCTTCGAATCGTCGGCAGCCTGGAAGCTCGCATCCGACACTTCATGGAATCATCGGGCGTAACGAGAACCGCGGCGGAAGAAACCATCAAGAGATCAGACCGGGATCAGGGTTTGTTTTCCCAATATTTTTTCAATGTCGATTTCGCCGATTCAACTCTATAT
>WTGD01000152.1 GCA_011523725.1 Nitrospinota bacterium | reverse complement strand
CTCGAAAAACAGGACCTGCGCGATGCCCTCGTTCGCGTATATCTTGGCGGGCAGGGGCGTGGTGTTCGACACCTCGAGGGTGACGAAGCCCTCCCATTCGGGTTCGAAGGGCGTGACGTTCACGATGATGCCGCAGCGCGCGTACGTGCTCTTGCCGACGCAGACGGTGAGCACGCTTCTGGGGATGCGGAAATACTCCACCGTCTTGGCGAGGGCGAAGGAATTGGGCGGGATAATGCAGGTGTCGGCCTTGACGCGGACGAGCGAGCGCTCGTCGAAATTCTTGGGGTCCACGATGGTGGAGTTCACGTTCGTGAAGATCATGAACTCATCGGCGATGCGGATGTCGTAGCCATAAGAGGAAACGCCGTAGGAGATGGCCCCCTCGCGCACCTGTTTGTCCTCGAAGGGCTCGATCATGCCGTGCTCGCGCGCCATCTTCGATATCCACCTGTCAGACTTGATCGACATCGCTTGAACTCCGCCTGCCCGGGTGCAGGGCGATCACCCGGCTTTCATCTGAAATGAAGATCTGGAAAATGGGCATCGCTTCGGGGGTGAAATTCCCGGACATATAGTATCTGGGGGCGAGAGGAGACCAACTCCCCCCACCCCCAGACGACCGCCCCTGTCCGCCCGAAACGGGGGCGATCCGACAAGCGCTTCTCCTGCGTCGAAACACGAGAGATGCGCTTGGGATTCGCTCTAATCATCATGTTTCGAGAAAAACCATGTAACCACAAGATATAGTGCCGCGTCAACGATTTTTTTACTCAAAACCACAATTTCTTGTGGATAGACCGTGGAAGCCCAGGGGATATTCCGGGGAGAACCTGTGGAAAAGATGTGAATAGCGCGCGATGCCGGCCGCGCGCCGGACTATTTGAACCGGTCCGCGTGAACCTTGACTTTCGCTCCCTCGCGCAAGCGCCTGAGCAGCGCCTCGTACCGCTCGCGCCGCTTGAGCTCTGAATAAACGAGCTTTACGTCGTTCTTGACGTCTTCATACTTCGCGTCCGCGGCCCCGATGCGTTCGATCACCCGAATCACCTGCCAACCGACGGAGGTGCGAATCGGTTCGCTCGGCTGGCCGATGGGCAGTCGGAAAGCCACGTCTTCGAGCGCCTTATCCAACGCTCCCCGCTCGGCGGTACCCATCATACCGCCCGAATCGCGCGTGCCCTCGAAGATGGAGCGCTCTCTCGCCACCTGCGCGAAAGGCGTCCCCTTTCTGAGTTCGGCGACGGCGTCCCACGCATCCTGTTCGCTTTTGAGCACGATGTGAGCGAGCGTGACCGACTCCTTGCGGCGGAACCGCTCCCTGTTGGCGAGAAAGAAATCGCGCAATTGCTGCTCGGACGCATCCGCCGCCTCCGCGTCGCGTCTCAGGAATTCCTCGATGACGAGCCTCCGCTTCAACCGCGCGACCCTTTTCCGGATCTCGGGAGACTCACCGATTTTCTGGCGAACCGCTTCCTGATACAGGAGTTCCCCCTGAACCAGACCTTCGAGGAAGCGTCCCTTGTTCTTGCGGATGCGGATTCGCACGGCGGGAGCCAATTGCCGGAGCCTCGCTTCAATTTCCCCCAGAGTGATTCTCTTCTCGTTCACCTCGATGACGACCTGTTCCATATCTTTCGCGGAGGGATCGGTTTTCTTGCTCGCCCCTTCGGCGCCCAGGCCGCCGAAAAACAAAATCGCCGCCAGCACCGTGAATATCTTCTTCATGTCCATCTCATTCCCTTTCCCTGCGAACCTCGAGAACCACCCGACAAATCAACCTTTAATATACCGGCAAACGGCGCGGAGAAAAAATCATTTTCTTCGCGTGAGAGGTCCTCAGACGAAGTAGGCGAACATCAGCGTCAGATAGCATACATATCCGGCCAGGAACGCAAGCCCTGCGCTACGCCCCAGCCTGCGCCTCCACAAGGCGAGAAACAAAAACATCAGCATCATCAAAAGCATGAACGGGAAATCCAGAACGAACGATTGTCGCTCTATCCCCAGGGGGACGATGAGGGAAGCGCCGCCCAGGACCCAGGCAATGTTCAAGACGTTCGCTCCCAGCACGTTGCCGACGGCCATGTCCCCATGTCCGCTCAAGGATGCGGAAACGGCGGTAACTAATTCGGGAAGCGAGGTGCCGATGGCCACGAGCGTCAGGCCGATGATGAGTTCAGGGACACCCATGGCGCGGGCCAGATGCACCGCGTTCTGAACGAGCAGGACGCTGCCGAGAACCACCGCTATCGATCCGGCGATGAACCGCAGCCCGACATGCTGCTTTTCCCGGTCCGTCACTGCGCTCCCGATATCGAAATCCGTCCACGTCGCCCGCTTCATGGTGAACCACAGGTAAACCGGCACCAGGGCGAACAGGACCACGCCCTCCACCCGGGCGATTTCCCCGTCCCAGGCCAGGCTAAGGAGCAGCGCGCCCAGCATCAGCATGAAGAGGCCTTTCGGCAGAACGTCTTCCCGGGCGAGAGAGACGGGCTCGAGCAGGAACGCCACCGCCAGGATGAGCCCGATGTTGCAGATGGTGGAGCCGACCGCGTTGCCCACCGACGTGGCGGGATGGCCCAGCCAGGCCGCGATGACGGAGACGCTGAATTCGGGCGCCGTCGTCGCCAGACTCACCAGGGTGGCGCCGACGATTACTTTGGGCACCCCCGTGATTTCGGCGATTCCCACCGCGCCGTCGGTGAACCAGTCGGCGCCTATGGTAACGATGAGCAGACCCGTCACGAAGAAGATGAAATTCATCCAGACGGGAAAACTCGCAAAATATGCTTCCATGTCCGGGAAACGTCCTTTATTTGACGGAGGCTCCGAGTCGCCGGGGAGCGGTCACTTGCCCTGGAACCCGGGTTTTCTCTTCTCCAGAAAAGCAGCGATCCCTTCCTGGAAATCCAGGCTGGCGACCGTCTCGGCCTGCGCCCCCGCTTCCGCGCGAAGCGCCGTCGCCACATCGAGGCCGCCTGAGGCGCGAACCAGCTTCTTCGCCGCGCGAAGCGCAATCGAAGGCCCCTCGGCGAGCCTTCGCCCGAGGACTGTCGCCTCCTCCATGAGCGCATCGTCATGATGAACCGAGCGGACGAGGCCGATGGCGAGCGCCGCCTCCGCGTCGATGACGTCGCCCGTCAAAATCATCTCCAGGGCTTTCGCGCTGCCCACGACGCGGGGCAGGAAAAACGTGCCCCCGCAATCGGGGACGAGTCCGACCCTGGAGTACACCTGGCCGAACGACGCGCCTGCGCCCGCCAGCCGGATGTCGCAGGCCAAAGCGATATCACATCCCGCGCCTACGGCGAAACCATGCACGGCCGCTATTGTCG
>WTGD01000384.1 GCA_011523725.1 Nitrospinota bacterium | reverse complement strand
CCCGAAGGAGAAATGAGGGGACGATTCGAGTTTTTGCGGAAGTTGGCGCTCGATGAGGGAATCGAGGCGGCCCTGGCAAGCGAGGAAATGCAGGCGACGCTGCCCCGGGACTACATCGACGGAGCGCGCGCGGAAGAATTCAGAAAGCGCTTCCTCAAGAACACCCCTGAGGATTACGCCGCCGCGGCGGACGCCATCCTCGACACGCCGGACATGCGGGAGCGCCTGGGCGAAATCCACGTCCCCGCCTGGGTCTGCGTGGGCGAGGGAGACGCCGGGGCGATGGCATATGGGGAGATGTTCGAAGAAAGAATCCCGAATTGCGTGAAAACGATTATCCCCGCCTGCGGGCATTACCCGATGCAGGATGCGCCCCAGGCTTTTTGCGCCGCGTTCGACGATTTCGTCGAGGCGGCGATTGATTCGGACTCATAAGGAGAACCCCCATGACGCACGACGAGGCGCTGGCCTTCCTGAGCGAGCAGCACTACGGCGTCCTGAGCACCCTGCTCTCAGACGGCAGATCGCACCCCACGCCCATCGTTTTCGATTATGCAGACGGCGTCGCCGAGATATCCATGACGTGGAACCGCGTGAAGGCCAGGAACCTCGGGCGCGACCCCAGGGCAACGCTTTGCGTGATGCCGCAGGACAGCTTCTATCCCTATCTCTGCGCCGAGGGCGAAGCCGAACTCGTCGAAGACCCCGACGGCACGAAGAACCTCGACCTTTACCGCCGCATCACCGGAAAGGACCCCGACGACCTCGACGAATACCTCCAGGCGATGAAAAACGAGAAGCGCCTCGTGGCGAGGCTGCACGTCAAGCGGATGTATCCGGTTGGATAAACTAAATGGAGGTTGGACAATGAAACGCTCACGTCCATATTCGACAACCGCACTCCGTGATTCCTTGCGCTCAACGATGGTTTTTATCGCCTTGGCCCTGCTCGTGCTGCCGGGCTGTCAGGCTCCCTATAAACCGACCAAATTCCTCGAAGAACGAAATTTCGTCATCGGAAAAGCCGCGGACAAACCAGCTCCCGCTGCTCCGTCTTCAGACCCCGACGTGAGCAGAGGCAGATTGGCCGTTTCCATCGACGGCGAGAAGCACAAGCTCGAAACGCTTACCGTAACGCCTCCGGGAAAAGGACCGTTTCCGCTCGCCGTAATCTCACACGGGAACTCACGCAACCAGAGACGAGTCCGATTGGATAGGTACCAGCCAATCGCGGAGGATTTTGCAGAGCGCGGCTACAAAGCGGTCGTATTTGCGCGGAGAGGCGCTGCATTCTCTACGGGAGAATACGTGGACAACATGCGGGGCTGCCGGCATTTGGAAGCCGGGCGAACCTCGGCGGAGGACTACGCCGCAGTCATCAAGGCGCTCACAAGCCAGCCGGATATCGATAGGTCGACCATAATCGCCGCCGGGCAATCGGGAGGAGGGTTCGCGGTATTGGCGCTCGCATCGCAGCCACCCGCCGGACTCGCCGGCGTCGTCAATTTCGCCGGTGGACGCGGCGGGAACAGACGCGGTGAGCAATACAATTGTGACGAGTTGGGGTTCGTCAACGCCTTTTCCCAAATCGGAAAGACAGCGCGCGTCCCGGCACTCTGGCTCTACTCCACCGCCGACCGTTTCTTCTGGCCCGATCTGGTCAAGGACGCTTTCGACGCCTACTCCGGGGGCGGCGCGCCCGTTCGCCTGAAATGGTTCGGACCGCTCTGGTACGCCGAAGACGGCCACAGGCTATACAGGGGCGCGGGACAAGAACTATGGAGTCCGCACATCGGCAATTTTCTCCGGGACATCGGCGTGCCACACCGGAAGGCCGGCGGAAGTTGAGCGCCGCGCGGACGCATCTGCCCGTTCATGCTATAATCCGGCTCGAACCCATCACACAGGGAGGATGCCCCATGGCCGTTACCGCAGTTGTCCGCTTCACGCTTCCCGAAGGAAAAACCAAGGAGGAGCTGATTGCCGGTTTCGAGAGTTCGACGGCTCTCTACCGCGACGTGCCCGGCCTCTTGCGCAAATACTATCTGATATCCGAAGACCGTCGGACCGGAGGCGGGGTCTATATCTTCGAGTCGCGCGCCGACGCCGAGCGGGTCCACGACGAGGTGTGGCGCAACAGGCTGCGCGAGCGCATGGGGGTCGAGCCGGACGTCCAGTACTTCGACTCGCCCGTCATCGTCGACAACGAAGCCAGGGCCGCCACCACCGCATAAGGAGTACCTTCATGGCAGTCACCGCAATCGTTCGCTTCACCCTTCCCGAGGGAAAGACACACGAGGAGATGGCCGCGGCCTTCGAGCACTCGGCCCCGCTCTACCAAGACGTTCCCGGACTGGTGCGCAAGTACTATCTGGTGTCGGACGACGTGCGCACGGGCGGCGGGGTCTATCTGTTCGAGTCGCGCGAAGACGCGGAGCGGCTCTACGACGACGCCTGGCGCGCCGGACTGCGCGAACGCCTGGGCGTCGAGCCCACGGTCGAGTACTTCACCTCGCCCGTCATCGTGGACAACGAAATCGGGGCTATCTCCACAACACCCTGACCGCACGGCGATTCACACTGTCCTTTGAGGGCGTCCGGCCAAGCGAGCAACGAGTCCGCTCTTTCGCGCTCCGCCTGAGGGAATGACCGTATAAAGCGGGGAGGTCGTATGTTCGGGGCCGATGCGCTGACGCTCTACCTCGCCTTCCTGGTGTTCGCCGTGGGCGGGAGAATCGCGCTTCACTACCTGGCCACCGGAGACCTCGGCATCCGCACGGTGAAGCGGACTGCACCGAAAATCGCCAGATTCACCAGCGTCCTTCTCCTCGCGTCATTCGTTGCGACGTTCGTTCTCTCCTCCCTCGAAGCCATCGGAGTGGTTCATCCGCAAGTCGATTTCGGCGAGACCGCGAACATGCTCGGCGCGGCTATCTCTCTGGGCGGAATCGCGCTCATGATCGTCTCTCAGTACCAGATGGGGACTGCCTGGAGGTTCGGTGTCGACGAAGCCGAGAGAACCGATTTGGTGACGGGCGGCCTGTACGCCTTCGGCAGGAACCCGATCTACAGCGGCGTGTTCCTGTTCTGCACCGGCCTGCTGGTGTTGCTCCCGCACATATACATGCTGATTTTTCTCGCCACGGCCTGGTTGAGCATCGAGTTGCAGGTGCGCTTCGTCGAGGAGCCGCATCTTCGCAACCTGCACGGCGCAGATTATGAGAAATACGCCGAGCAGACGGGGCGTTATTTCCCAAGGCTCTCTCGCAAATCCGGCCGATAGGAGGTTGTTGAAAAAGTCCCTGAGAGGGTAAAGGCAACCCCCCCTACCCCCCCTTGACAGGGGGGCAAGAAAAA
>WTGD01000460.1 GCA_011523725.1 Nitrospinota bacterium | reverse complement strand
AGAAATTTGTCATGCCCTGAGGATGAGCGTCAAGGAGACTCCACGCTTATCGTGCAAACCGCATGCGCCGCGACGCCCTCCTCGCGCCCCGCGAAGCCCAGCCCCTCGCCCGTCGTGGCCTTGATCCCCACCCGATCGGGCGGAATTCCCAGAATGGAGGAGAGCACCTCTCGCATCTCGGGGATATGAGGAGCGAGTTTCGGCCTTTGCGCCACGACCACGGAGTCCACGTTGCCCGGCTTCATGCCCCGCTCGGCGAGAAGCGCCACCACGCGCGCGAGGAGTTCCCGGCTGTCCGCG
This sequence comes from Nitrospinota bacterium, assembly GCA_011523725.1. Classification (GTDB taxonomy): domain Bacteria; phylum UBA8248; class UBA8248; order UBA8248; family UBA8248; genus Bin107. Next base: position 3,081 of record WTGD01000460.1, on the reverse strand, counting down.
CCGCGATACGCATCGTCCGTGTCGGGAAAGTGACTGCCGATGTCGCCGAGGGCCGCCGCGCCCAGAAGCGCGTCGATGATAGCGTGGATGAGGGCATCGGCGTCGGAGTGTCCGGCGAGACCTCGCTCAAAGGGAATCTCCACCCCGCCGAGTATGAGCTTGCGGTTCGCCTCGAAGCGGTGGACGTCGTAGCCTACCCCGACGCGAATCATGCGGATGCCTCCGCTTCGGCATGTCGTTCGAGTTCCATCAGACGCGCCGCGCGCTCCATGTCGCCGGGCGTCGTCACCTTGATGTTCCCGGCGCTTCCTTCCACGAGCTTCACCCGGACTCCGACCGCCTCGAGCAGAGCCGCCTCGTCGGTTCCCTCGAAATCATTCGCGTCCGCCCACGCCAGCGCGCGCGCGAGCAATTCGCGCCGCGCCACCTGGGGCGTCTGGGCGAGCCAGAGGCCCTCGCGCGGGCGCGTCGCCTCGATATAGCCTTCGGCGTCGCCCGCTTTCACCGTATCCACCACGGGCAGGGCCGCGATGGCGGCGCCCGTCTCCGCCGCGCCGATGAGGCATCTTTCCACCAATTCGGGCGTCACCAGGGGCCTCGCCCCGTCGTGCACGACCACCCAGGAGACGTCCTCCCCCAGGGCGGCGAGTCCGTTTCGCACCGAATCCTGGCGGCGCGCGCCGCCTTCGACGAGGCGAACCTCCACGTCCAGGCCGTCGGGAAGATCGGGCGGGTCGGAGCCTGCGGGAACCACTACGACTATCCGGCCCAGGAGGCCCGCTCTCGCTATCCGCGAAAGAGGGTGATGGAACAGGGGTTTTCCGGCAAGACTCCTGAACTGTTTGGCCACCGCGCCGGGCAGGCGCAGGCCCCGGCCCGCGGCGGGAACGATGGCCGCCGTCTGGTCGGGGTGCGGCAATGCGGGAGAAGAGCGCGCGCGCTCAGGCACCGGTTTGCGACAGTTCGGCTTCATCTCGTATTTTCGTAAAAATCATTCGCCCGGCGGTGGTCTGCAGGACGCTCGTCACGGAGACGGGGATTTGCTCGCCGATGCGATGCTTCGCATGGTCCACCACCACCATGGTTCCATCGTCGAGATAGCCGACGCCCTGGTTGTGCTCCTTGCCCTCCTTGATGACGAACACGCTCATGTCCTCGCCGGGCAGAACGACCGGCTTTACCGCGTTGGCCAGTTCGTTGATGTTGAGAACCCGCACCCCCTGGAGCTCGGCCACCTTGTTCAAGTTGAAGTCGTTGGTCATCACCTTGCCGCATATCTCCTTGCCCAGGAGCACGAGCTTGGTGTCCACCTCCTTCACACGGGGGAAATCCGTCTCGATGATGTTGATGTCGAGATCCTGGTTCTGCTGAATCCGCTGAAGGACGTCGAGACCGCGGCGTCCGCGGTTCCGCTTCAGGGAATCCGAGGAATCGGCGATCTGCTGCAACTCCTTGAGCACGAACTGGGGTACCACCATGGGACCCTCGACGAAGCCCGCCTCGCAGATGTCGGCGATGCGCCCGTCGATGATGACGCTGGTGTCGAGAATCTTGGCGTGGTGGTACTTCTTGCCGCCGCCATCTTTCTCTTTCGCCGGGAGAGGCGATGAATAACGGCTTCCCGCCGCCGACCCGAGGGTAACGCCCAGAGCGCTGAAGAACAGACCCATGGCGGCATCAGCCAGGGGGCGGACGTTTGGCGGAAACGCCGCGCCGATGAGAGAACACACGAGAAAGGCGGCCAGAAGGCCGAAAAGCAGGCCGACGGCCCCGCCGGCCAGAACACCGACCTTGAGCTTGCCGAACTCCCTCGCGAGCGCCAAAAGCAAGACGCCCGCCAAAGCGCCTCCAGCCAAACCGGCCATCCGGTTCGGCGCGAGCAGGGCTTCGGCGAGCGCAGCGCCCATGAAACCGCAAGTAATGATGAAGAGCGCGCCCAGAATCAGGCCCAGGCGGCTCGGTCCCTCCTTTTTCTCCACCGGCACCGTTTGTACCGGCATCTTTTGGATGGGTTCATTCATATATGTTTCCCCCGTAATATGTTTTCAAACAAAAAATAGCCATAACATATTAAGATACTGTTGTTTCATCATGATTTCGGGCGGAACTCAAAACGCCTTCGTCGATGAAATGCCGGCCCTAAGGCATATCGTCCCCGGCGTCGGGTGCTCGGCTCCCGCATGTAAGGGTTGCGGGTCACCGGGGAAAAGGCTCGAGCGGGTTAGACGCGTCGTCTCCCAAAATTAAGACATGTAAATTGACTACCCTTCATCCAGTATGTAATCCCCGCTCTTTCCGCCCGTTTTTCTCACCAGCCGAACCTCGGCGAGCACCATTTCCTTATCCACAGCCTTGCACATGTCGTAGACGGTCAGGCCCGTCACGCTCACGGCGGTCAGGGCTTCCATCTCCACGCCCGTTCTGTCTTGCGCGCGCACGCACGCCGAGATGCGCAACTCGCCGAGCGGTTCGTCCGCCGAGAAGTCAATCTCCACGCTCGATATGCGCAAGGGATGACACATCGGGATGAGGTTCGCGCACTGCTTCGCCGCCATGACACCCGCGATGCGCGCGGTGCCCAGCACGTCGCCCTTGGGCAGGCCCCCGGCCAGGATGAGGCTCAAGGTTTCGGGCGCCATCTCCAGGCGGCCGCGCGCCACGGCCTCGCGGCGGGTGATCTCCTTGCCCCCGACGTCCACCATGCGGGCGCGGCCCTGCTCGTCGATATGAGAAAGTTCCTGGGGCATGAGAACACCTCCCGTGAAGATCGATGAAGCGGGAGAGTCCGCTTTGCGAGCGGAATGTATGGGATCATCATACAACAGGAGCGTGAAACATCAAAGGGAAAAGAAAAACAAGGGGTTTTGAGGGGGGAGCAGGGACTAGCCGCGACCCCGGACAGGCACGGGGGCCTGTCCCTGCAAAAGCAACACGGCCTACAGCTTCGCCAGGGTGAGGCCCTGTTGTTTCTGGTATTTCCCCTCCTTGTCGGCGTAGGAGGTCTCGCGCTCCTGGTCGCTCTCGAACAACAGGACCTGCGCGATGCCCTCGTTCGCGTATATCTTGGCGGGCAGGGGCGTG
>WTGD01000010.1 GCA_011523725.1 Nitrospinota bacterium | reverse complement strand
TTCCCGTCTACGCCCAGGATGCGGTCGAAGACTTGTTTCAAGCGCTCGCCGGGGGAGAGAAATTCGACCTGATCGCCTCGAACCCGCCCTATGTGGGCTCGGGCGAGCTGGATGGCTTGATGCCCGAGGTTTCATCGTTCGAGCCGCGCCTTGCGCTCGATGGCGGTGCGGACGGCATGGACCTCATCCGGCGCATCATCGGGGAGGCGCCCGCCTATCTTTCGCGCGGTGGGTTCCTGCTTATCGAGATGGACCCGCGCCAGATGGCCGGGGCGGAGGCCGTCTCGCAGCGCAGTGGGAAATATCACGCGCCGAGGCGGCATAAAGACCTCGCCGGGCGCGATAGGGTTTTGGAACTTACGAGGGTGTAGTCGTGGAGCGATTTCGAATCCGGGGAGGCAGGCCGCTGCGCGGGGAGACCGAGGCGTCGGGCTCCAAGAACGCCTCTTTGCCGATTCTGGCCGCCGCCATCCTGGCCGATGGCGTAAGCTGCGCGCGGCGCGTCCCGGACTTGCGCGATACGAACACGATTTTGGGGCTTCTGGGCGAATTCGGCGTAAAGACGCGCGAAGAATCGCCCGGGCGCATCTCCTTGGACGCTACGAACATCACGGGCGGGGTCGCGCCCTATGAACTGGTGCAGGCGATGCGGGCTTCCATTCTGGTGCTGGGGCCCTTGCTGGCGCGCTTCGGCTCGGCCCGCGTCTCCCTTCCGGGCGGCTGCGCCATCGGGGCCAGGCCCATCGATCAGCATTTGAAGGGCCTGAGCGCCATCGGGGAGGAGGTCCGGATAGAGCAGGGCTACATCGAGGCCAGGGCCCGGAAACTCACCGGCGCGCGCATCTCGTTCGACCTCACAACGGTGACGGGGACGAAGAACCTGATGATGGCGGCCTCTCTGGCGGAAGGCGTCACCGTTCTCGAAAACGCGGCCCTGGAACCCGAGGTGGTCGCGCTTGCGGATTTGTTGAACCGGATGGGCGCCAGGGTGAACGGCGCGGGCACGCCAGTGATCGAGGTCGAGGGCGTGGATTCCCTCGCGGGCTACGACGTGGCCGTTCCCGCGGACCGCATCGAGGTGGGGACCCTCATGATAGCCGCCGCCATCACGGGTGGGGATTTGAGGATAACGAATTGTGAGCCGGAGCAGGTGCATGCGCTGGCGCTCAAGCTGAGCGAGGCCGGCTTGGAAGTGTCGGAAGGCGCGGACTGGATTCGCGTGCGCGGCGACGGCTCCGTGCGGCCCGTAAACGTCAAGACGGCGCCCTATCCGGGTTTCCCCACGGACTTGCAGGCCCAGTTCATGGCGCTGATGACGCTGGCCGGCGGAACCTGCGTGCTGACGGAGACCATCTTCGAAAATCGTTTCATGCACGCCGCCGAGCTCGCCCGAATGAACGCGCGGATCCAAATCGACGGACGGACGGCGCACATCGAGGGCGTGGCGCATCTCGCCGGCGCCTCGGTGACGGCGACCGACTTGAGGGCGAGCGCGTCGCTCGTTCTGGCGGGTCTGGCGGCGGATGGAGAAACCATCGTCCGCAACGTATATCATATCGACAGGGGATATCAGCGGCTCGAGGAGAGGTTGCGGGCTCTCGGCGCGGATATCCGGCGCGAAGTGGAGTCGTGATGAAAGAGAACCGGGAAAAAGAACTGATCATCGCCCTGCCCAAGGGAAGAATCTTCACCGAGGCCACCGAGTGCCTGGTGAAGGCGGGAGTGTTGTCGAAGCCGATATCGGACAAATCCCGGAAGCTCATCCTGCGCGATGCGGAAACGGGGATACGGGTCCTGATTCTCAGGAATCACGACGTGCCCATCTACGTGGAGCGCGGCGCCGCCGATTTAGGCGTCATCGGGCGCGACGTGCTGCTCGAACAGGGGCGCGACGTATACGAACCCCTGGACATGAAGGTGGCGCCGTGCCGCCTCATGGTGGCGGCGCCCGAGGGAATGACCTGGGCGGACCTGACCGGGCGGATATCGCTGCGCGTGGCGACGAAGTTTCCGGCCATCACCACCCGCTTTTTCGAGCAGATGGGGGTTCAGGCCAAGATCATCCGGCTCTACGGCAACGTGGAGATCGCGCCCGCGGCGGGGGTGGCGGACCTGGTTGTGGATTTGGTCGACACGGGCGGGACGCTGCGGGCCAACGGGCTGGTCCCGATCCGCGAGATATTCAGCGCGACCGCCAGGCTCATCGCCAACCGGGCGAGCCTGAAGACGAACTACAAGAAGGTGAGCGCGATCATCGAACAGTTGAAAGGGGTGATCCCCACAGCCCAAAACCGCACGGAAAACGGCGCGGGTCCGGCGTCCGGCGAGGAGAGGGCGTGAGGCGCTTCCGCTACGGGGCGGAGGATTTCGCCGCCGGGATCGAGCGCCTCACCCTGAGCGGGGAGGATGCGTTCTCCCGCGTCGAGGGGGACGTGCGCGCGATCATCGAGCGCGTGCGGGCCGAGGGGGATGACGCGCTCATCGATCTGACGCGAGAGTTCGACGGCGCCTCCCTGGACGCCGGGAGCCTCGTCGTGGGCGAGGAGGAGATGGCGCGCGCCCTCGATGCGCTGCCGGCCGAAACGCTCGATGCCCTGAAACTCGCCGAGGAGCGGATTCGCGCGTTCCATGAGGCGCAGCTTCCCCGGAGGATCAACCTCGAGCCTGCGCCCGGTGAGCGGCTCTCGCTCGAACCCGCCGCGCTCGCGAGCGTGGGCCTCTATGCGCCGGGCGGCACGGCGGCCTATCCCTCCACGGTGCTGATGAACGCCGTGCCCGCGCGCGCCGCGGGCGTGAACGAGCTGGTTCTGTGCACGCCGCCGGGTCCGGACGGCGAGGTTCCCGCCGCCGTGCTTGCGGCGGCTTCCCTGGCGGGGCTTGCGCGCGTCGTGCGCGTGGGCGGTGCGCAGGCGGTCGCCGCGATGGCGTATGGTACGGAGAGTGTCCTCCGCGTGGACAAAATCGTGGGGCCGGGCAACGTATACGTCGCCGCTGCGAAGCGCATCGTGCGCGGACGCGTGGAGATCGATAAAGAAGCCGGGCCGAGCGAGATCGTCGTGCTTTTGGACGACCCCGCTCTGGCCGAGTGGGCGGCGGCGGACCTGCTCGCCCAGGCCGAGCACGACGCGCAGGCGATGGCGGTGGGCGTTTGCCTGGGTGCGGACGTAGCGGATGCGCTTGAGCGGGAAATGGAAAGCCAGTTGCGCGCAGCCGCAAGGAGTGCGGAGACGGCGCAGGCCTTGGAGAATCGCGGCGCGATCATCGAGGTGGACTCGCGCGAGGAGGCCCTTGCGGTGGCGGAGATGCTGGCGCCCGAGCATCTGGAGATTCTGATGGAGCGCGCCGAAGAGGCGGCCCGGGGCGTTCGAAGTGCCGGCGCGGTGTTTTGC
>WTGD01000416.1 GCA_011523725.1 Nitrospinota bacterium | reverse complement strand
GTAGTAGACCTCTCCCGACGCTTCGTCGATGAAGGGCACGTGGCGGCCCGCCACGGGACTGGCGACGGCGGGGTAGTAGGCGGAGCCCAGCGCCGGTTTGAACGCCAGGGTGGTGGCGTTCACGTAATCGAGCCTGCCCGCGCATTCGATGGGCTGTCTGTCGGCCCGGATTTTTCCGTCCGGGAACAGGGCGGCGAGGGCCAGGCGGTCGATGACGCGGGCTTTCGTGGGGTGGTGGCCGCCGATGGCTTCCTCGGTGTAGCGGGCGGACAGATCGGCTCCGATGGGCATCGTTTTCTCCTTTATGCGTAAGTGGCGGCGTCGCGCTCGGCCCCCAGGAGCCAGCCGCCATCGAGAGATTTGCTCCCATCCAAAATGCAGGATGACGTCAGGAAGAAGCCGGTATCCCGGATTTTGAGTTCCATGGCCTGCTCTCCCAGGTCGTAGTTCACCTCGATGACCTCCCCGATTTGGTTCACGAGGGGTTCGAGATTCCCGGAGCGCATCCAGGGCACGCTGAACGCCACGTAGTCGTCCGGTTCGATTTCGAGCGCTCTCAAGGAGCCGTCCTCGATGGTGATCATGCGGACGGGTTCGCGGCAGCGCGCCACGATGCGCGATTGAATCGTGGCGGCCACGCTCTCGCGCCGGACCCATTCGAGCCGGAGCGGGCTTTGGGGAGGCCTCCTGACGCCGTAGAGCCTTTGGGAGGAAGCGTTCCGGGTGGCGCGCCCGTCGTCGTGCTTGATGTAGCGCCCGCCCGGATAATCCCTCGCGTAGAGCACCGGAACCTGGTTGATGACGGTGTCGCGCGCCGTCTCCGCCCCGATGCTTGCGTGGCCGAAGCGCGGCAGCACCTTTTGGGGCGGACCGGCGGAAGATTTCTCTCCGGCGATGTGGATTTTCAGGCGGCCGAACGGGTCGATTTCGTACCGCCCGAGGAAATCGCCCAGAAGCGAGGTGAGGACGTCGGCGGGCGCATGGTCGTCCAGAATGATCCCGCCCGCCCGGTAGCCGAGGGACTTCGCGCCGGCCGCCGCGCGCGAGAGGGCCTGCATGTCGAGGTCCCGCTCGCTGAATCCCCAGACGCTCGTCATGAGGTCATAAACGACCTCGGCGGGGTTTTCGATGAGCGCGCCGCGCTCGGTTTTCCTGCCCTTGCATACGGCGGTCACGCGCCCCTTCGGCGGAGCGGAAAAAGCAGCGGTGGCGATGACTCCTTTCGTCTGGTAATTCCGGGCGAGCTCCAGGGCGTATCTTTCCGGATCGATCCGGCCATCGTCGTCGAAAAGCGCGACGGCGCCCGATATCTCATGGGCGGCCACGCAGTAGACGCCGCCGCCTGCGGAGTCGATTTTCGGTAGCGCGTAGACGCCCGCACCCTCGCGCGAAGGGGTGGTCAAATCCCCGTAGATGACGGGGAGGCTCTGGTCTTCGAATTCAGGATTGGCGTACCTCGAGGCGCGCGCTATATGGAATGCGTCCGAGAGCCGGTCCGTCGTCGGATCGCTCATCTAGTTGCCCTCGCATTCGATGGAGACCCGGTCGATGCGCTCGATAACCCGGCGGATGGTGAAGCTCCCGATCGAGAGAACGTCGGATATGTTTTGTCCCGAAAACCCGACGCGCACGTCGACCCTTCCCCCGATGAGCGGCTCCGTCGCGAGGATGCGGCTCATGCGCGGGTGGCCGTCCATGTCGGGCGCGTTGTTGACGGCTATCGTGAGGCCGGAGAGTTCCTTCTCTCTGAACGCCTCGAGAATGGAGGGGCCCTGAAACGCGCCGAGAGAGAAGCGCCCGCCGTCTTCTATCCAGTCATGGACGCCGAGCAGCACTTCCGCTCCCTCTCCCAGCAAAAGGGAGCCGTCCAGCATCCGGGAGCCGTCCAGGAAATGGATTCTTCCGCCTTGCCCGATCAGGGAGTCGGGGACCTGCTTTCCGCAGAACACGCGCTTTCCACCGGCGGTGGAGAGGTGATAGAGGACGAAGGCGGTTTTCCCCTCGTGCCCGGCGATGTCCGCGACCGCCCGGTCCGTGGCGCGCCTCATGCGAGTCTTTCCCTGAGTTCGAGTTCGAAGGAGAAATCATCCGGTCCGGCCTGCCGGGGCAGGAAGCCGCCCGCGAGGTGGACGAGGATGACCGAGGCGGGGTCGTCCACGTCCAGGTGAACGAAGAACGGCCTGGCCCGCCCGGCATCGACGTCCTTCACCGCGCGGTACATGGCGAGAAACGCGCCCCGCTGCGCATCCGATATGCGCTCGTAGGGCAGGGTGAGCGTGCGGCCGCGGTTCAGGAGCACCGGACGCTCCGCCATGTTTTCCGTGCGTCCCCCTTCCTCGAAGGACTCTTCTCCCACCACGTTGCCGAACCAGAAGTGGTCGTCGGGCTCGAAAAAACCGCCCAGATAGATTTCCGAAACTTCCAGGCAGGCATCCTGGTCGGCGGCGGCGCCTTCGGCCAGAAGACGCCAGTGGCGGTATGAACGCGGCGTCGTGGCGAGATAGTGGATGAGCGTGCCGGCGCGCCAGGCGAGTCTTTCATCGAGCGCGGGCGCGCGCCAGTCGCCGGAGGGGCCGGCCTGAATCCGGAGATTCGCGCCGGGCGGGAAGTTGTGCAGGTGGGCGATGAATACGTCGGGAGATTTCTCCTCGCCGAAATCGAGGGCGAGCGACCACGGGTCTTCGGGCGGCGAGGCGCTTCTCATCTTCGTGGCGGGGTCGAGATCGTAAATTCTTCTCGGGGAATAAAAACGGTTCGCCGTCGCCTGCCAACGGTCTCCCCGGGCGAAGGCGGGTGAATCCGCGCCATCCACGAAGCGGACCTTCACGCCTGCGTCCAGGGGGACGTCCGTCAGCGCGGTGGGGATGTTCGAGGCTTCCCAGCCGCCCGCGGGCGTCGACGTCTTGCGCCACCTGAAACGGGCGCTTCCCACGTCGCCCGGTGCTTCGATCTCGGCGAAGTAGACTTCCTGGTCCTCTCCGGTGTAGGCGCCCGAGAAGACCATCGAGCCGCCCGCGCCCGCGACGCGGGGCACGCCCGCGCCGACGAATCCCTTCTCCACGGAAGCGGCGGTGATGACGGTCTCATCGTCGATGAGGTTTCGATACATGAAGCGGTGTCCCATTCCGGTCTCCTGGCGGGGCGTCCCGTGTCGGGAAAATTCCCGGCTCCCGCCCTGTTTCGGCGTCACTCCGGCGCGGGAGGGCGCCGGGGTCACCGAATATACGGAAACCGGGGAGGAGCGTTCGCCTCGCAAATGCGGGCAAATGCGTGGCAGAGAGGGGCTGTTGAAAGAGTCCGGGAAGCGATTTTGGGTTGCGCGCACGCTTTTGAAGTTCACTCCCCCCTTGAGGGGGAGTCAACGAGACAAGGGCGAAGCCCGCAGGCGAG